>NZ_JBFBAZ010000003.1:0-171687 GCF_040682475.1 Hamadaea sp. NPDC051192 | reverse complement strand
ACCGCCGCCAGGTGGATCGGCGAGATCTGGTCGTGCAGACGGGATTGGGCGTGCTCGCCGCGCTCATCGGCGGCGCCGGGCTGATCTGGGCCGCGGCGCAGCCGGGGTTGTCGGCCGGTGACGTGGCGTTGACGGTCGCGGCGATCGCCGCCGTGCAGGGTGGGCTCGCCGGCTGCGTGTCGGCCGCCGCCCGGCTGCACACCGAGCTGGGGGCGTACCGGCATTGGCGGTCGGTCGTCGACGAACCCCGGCCGCCGACGGCGGGCGACCACGCCTGCCCGCCGCTGCGGCAGGCGCTGGAGGTCCGGGACCTGTGGTTCCGGTACACACTGGACGGTCCATGGGTGCTGCGCGGAGTGAACCTGCGGATCGAGGCGGGCACGTCGACCGGTGTCGTCGGCGCGAACGGTGCGGGCAAGTCCACCCTGGTCAAGCTCCTGTGTGGAATGTATGAGCCGACGCGGGGCACGATCACGTGGGACGGAGTCGACCTGCGGGCGTACGACGTGGACACGGTGCGGCGGCGGATGGGCGCGGTGTTCCAGACGTTCATGAGCTACGACCTCACCGCCGCCGAGAACATCGGGATCGGCGACCTGCCGGCGCTCGGCGATCGCGTACGCGTGGAGCAGGCCGCCCGGCTGGCCGACGTCGACCCCGCGATCCGCCGTCTGCCGGACGGCTACGACACCCTGCTCAGCCGCCTCTACGACGACGAAGGCGGGGCCGGCTCCTACCTGTCCGGTGGGCAGTGGCAACGGATCGCGGTCGCCCGGGCGCTCATGCGGTCCACCGCCGACGTCCTCGTCCTCGATGAACCCAGCTCAGGCTTGGACCCCGAGGCCGAAGGCCGCTTGAACGCCCGGATACACGGGCTCCGCGATGGGCGTACCAGTGTGTTGATCTCGCACCGGCTGTCGGCCTTGCGCGACGCCGACCAGATCGTGGTCCTGGAGGCCGGTGAGATCGTCGAGCGTGGACGGCACGCGGAGCTGGACGCCGCGGGCGGCCGGTACGCGACCCTGTTCCGCACGCAGGCCGCGGGATACCTGCCGGCATGAGCCCGCTGATCGCCGTGAAGGTGCGCGGGCCGAGCATGGAACCCGCGCTGACCTCGGGCCGGACCGTCCTGGTCGTCCGCGGCCTGCGCCTGCGTGTGGGCGATGTGATCGTCGTCGAACGACCCGACGAGCTGGAGCCGGCCCGCTGGCTGGCGCCGCCGCTGAGCGGTTCGCTGCGCACGACGCAATGGCTGGTCAAACGGGTCGCAGCACTCCCGGGCGACGTCGTCCCGGAACCGATCCAGCACCTGGTACGCACCACGATCGTGCCCACCGGCGCCGTCGTCCTGCTGGGCGACAACCGGCCGGTCAGCTACGACTCCCGGCAGGCCGGCTTCTTCCCGCGAGATCGGGTGCTGGGCCGGGTCGTCGGTACGCGGCGTGTATCTCCCGTGGACGCCGATATGTATGGCGCGGTCGTTGGCTGTTCCCCGGACCCGGGTAACCCTCCCGGGCGCACAGATGAGGAGTCCCCACATGCGACTGATCACCAAGCTCGGTGACCGCCTGCTGGCCACGATCCTGCCGACGGCGACCGCCGACGCTGCCTGCGCACCGAACGAGCAGACCTGGTACACCTGCGAGACCGGCCACCGTCTGGTCCGGCACTACTGCTACACCAAGACGCTGTCGGGCGGCACCTGCAAGCGCGTCTGCACGACGAGCCCGGCCGGCATGTGCTGATCGTGAGGTGACGTCCCGGGCCGGTGACCCCCGTTCCGGCCCGGGTCCTCAGCGTTGACGATTTCGATCAGCGGGGGCTCGAAGGTCGATGGTGTAGTCGACCTGTCGTTGCGCGGAGCCGACGTACTCGGTCAGTTCGAGGCGGCTAGGGTCGTCGAGTTGACGCACGTTGACGGTGATGGTGCTCTCATCGTCGAATCGGAGCGTGAAGACCGGATCCATGGTGCACAGGAAGGCGAAGCCCTCCAGCTCGCCGGCGTCGTCCTTGACGAGACGGCCTTCCGCCGTCCAACCATCGTCGATGCTGACGACGGTCACCAATGCTTCAGCGGATCCGAGCATCACGACTGGGTTCGCCCACCATTCCAGCCAGCAGTGTTGTTCCACGCGGTCCACCGGTCCAGTATGGGTTCACCGGGCGTGTCCTGCCGATCATGGATCCACGGTCCTGATCATGGCATGCTTCGACCGTGTACTGGACTGAGGATCGCCGGCGCTTTCAGCGTCTGGTCGAGGCGCTGTCGGGACGGGCGGATGCACAGGCTGAGGCCGAGATGGGTGCACCACTGAATCCACGGCTCACGGACTCGCTGGACGAGGTGATGGCGGGTGAGGAGCAGCTCGGACTGGACACGCTGTGCGAGAACGTCCTCGACTACCGAGTGTGGCTGACAGTTGACGAGTACGCGACGATCACCGATCTCGCCAGACGTTGGGGTCTCGACGTGCGGGTGATCGACAGGTTGAGCGAGCTTGTGATCCTGGACGACTCATCTGCTGAGTAATACTAAGCAATGTTCGGCAGGGACGGAGTGGGAGGCCTCACCGGCTACGCCGGTACGCGCAACCGCTGCGCTTCGCGTAGCACCTCGGCCCGCAGGGTGTCGTCGTCCAGGCGGCGGCAGACCTCCAGCGCGGCGCGCAGTTCGCCGGATGCCTCGCCGATGCGCCCGGCTCTTGACAGCACCTCCATGCGGTCGATCCGGATCTCCCGGGCCAGCTCGGCGGAGTTGAGCCGCTCCGCGGCCAGCAGCGCCCGGTCGAGATGGGCCAGTCCCTCGGTGACCTCCCCGGCGGCGGACAGCGCCTTGCCCAGCTGCATCCGCGTGTAGATCTGACCGATCTCGTCGGCCAGGGCCTGGCGGATGCCGTACGCCTCACGCAGCAGCTCGATCGACTCCCCCAGCACTCCGCGTACGCGTTGATGCATGCCGAGGCTGTGCAGGAGCAGGCTGGTCCAAGGTGGATCGTCGTGCTCGCGGGCGAGTTTGAGCCCGGCCCGCAGCGACTGCTCGGCGGCGTCGAGGTCGCCCCATTCGGTCTGGAAGATGCCGAAGGTGTTGAGGGTGGTGATGCGTTCGACCGGATCGTCGACCTGCGGCAGCAGCTCGATCGCGGGCCGGACCTCGGCCTGGGCCTCCGGATAGCGGCGCAGCCGTTGCAGGTTGATCGCCAGCAGTCGCCGGGCGATCAGCTCCGCTCGCGGATCGGCTCCCGCAGCCGCCCGTTCGACGACCCCGCCGGCCACCGCGACCGTGTCGCGAAATGTCCCGGCGAGCCCGTCGTGGCTGGTCAGATGGCGCAGGATCTCGACGCCGACGGACAGCGGCACCGACGGCAACCCGGGCAGGGCGAACAGCAGCTCCCGCATCGACGCGGTGTTCTCGGCGAGCCAGCGCACTCCTTCGGCCCGGGTCTGCGGGTCGGCGGCGGTGGCCCGCGTCAGCGGGCTCGGCGGGAGCATCCGGCCGGCCAGTGGGCGTACGCAGAGCCAGGCTCGCCGGGCAGATTCCGCGTAGGACCAGGCAGCCCGGTGGATCGCCGGTTCGATGTCCTCAGGGGCAAGTTCGTCGGCGACTTCCCGGGCGAACAGGCGCAGCAGGTCGTGCAGCCGCAGGCGGCCGTTGTCGCTGGTCACGAGGTGCAGTTCGACCAGCCGCCCGACGCTGGCGTCCCCGTGCGCGGCGTCGATCAGGGCGTACGCGACTTCGGCCGAGCAGTCCGACACCGGCAGCAGCCCGAGCAGGCAGAACAGCTTCGCCGCGTCCCGGTCCACCGGGTCGGCGCTGCCGGCGAGGGCGACGAAGCTGGATCGGAAGGTCGCGCGTACGCCGGTGTCGCGGTAACCGAGTTCGCTCAGCCGCAGCCGGTCGTCGCTCAGCCGCAGGGCGAAGTCCCCCACCGTCAGATCGGTGCGGCTCGCCAGCCGGGCGGCCGCCATCCGCAGCGCCAGCGGCAATCCGCCGCACAGCACAGCGATCTGCCGCAGCGAGCCCTCGTCGGCGTCGCCGTGCGCTTTGAGCAGCCGCACCGCCGTGTCGACATCCAATGTCGACAGAGTTTGGCGGGCGGTCAGGTCGAGGTCGGCCAACCGCCGCCGGGAGGTGACGACGACGGTGCAGCCGGGCCCGTTCGGCAGCAGTGGGCGTACCTGGTCGGCGTCGAGCACATTGTCCAGCACGATCAACAACCGCCGGCCGTGCGTGAGGCTGCGCCAGCGGGCCGCCAGGCCTTCGAGGTCATCGTGGCCCGGTTCGGGTTCACCCAGCGAACGCAGCAGCCGGACCAGGACCTCCGCCTGGTTGGCCGGCCGCAGACCGCTGCGGCCGCCATGAAGGTCGACGTAGATCTCCCCGCCGAGGTCGTCGCCGGCGTCCCGGTCGGCCGGCGATCCGGCGTCGAGGCGCTCGCTGATCCGATGGGCGAGTTCGACGGCAAGGGTCGACTTGCCGATGCCGCCGGGGCCGTCGATGCCGAGCACCACCGGATACCGGCGGGTGCCGGGATCGGCCACCGCGTCGAGCAGCTGCGCGACCGCGGCGTCCCGGCCGACGAACACCGGCGGCCGGGCGGGCAACTCGTGCGGGACGACCGAACGGGACCGGGTGGTCGCGGACGGGCCGGCGACGGCCGGTTCCCGCGCCAGGATCGAGCGTTGCAGGTCGACCAGTTCGGCGCCCGGGTCGACGCCGAGCCGCGCCGCCAGCTCCGCCCGCGCCCGGTGGTACGCCTCCAGCGCGCCCGCGGTGTCGCCGCCCGCCGCGAGCGCCCGCATCAGCAGCGCCCACAGGCCTTCCCTGGTCGGATGGTCGGCCAGCGCCTGCCGGAGCTCTTCGGGCAGCCGCGGATCGGGGCCCTGCCGCAGGCGCAGGTCGGCGTACTCCTCGACGGCGACCGCGCGCCGTTCGGTGACGGTCACCAGCTGGTGCTGTAACGGGATGTCGGCGGGCAGGTCCTCCCCGCATGCGCCACGCCACATGCCCAGCGCCTTCTCGTAGTGGCGTTCGGCTGCCGACAGGTCGTCGGCCGAGCGGGCGAGCCGGGCCGCGGCCACCTCGGCGGTGAACTGCCCCAGGTCGCAGTCGGCGGCGGCCACGTCGAGCAGGTATCCGCCGTCGCGGGCGTGCAGGACCGGGCCGAGCGCCTTACGCAGCCCGTACGCGTATGTGCGGGCGTTGGCGGTGGCCGAGGTGGGCGGGTCGTCCCACAGCAGGTTCAGCAGCCGTCGCATCGGCAGCACCCGGCGGGGTTCCAGGAGCAACGCGACCAGCAGCGTACGCTGCTTCGGGCTGCCCAGATCGAGGTCGCGCCCGTCGCGGCTGACGATCGTCGGGCCGAGAATCTGAAAACGCAGCTGCGACAACGGCGGCTCCCCCTCCCCGGCGGCGCGTCCCCATCGACTACGCCAAGAGTGATTCAAGCAAATCCGGCGGGCGGTGGCACGGGTGACTCGTGCCGCCGCCCGCTTCGCTGCGTTATGGGGTCACCTCACCGCGTGATTCTTCGTCAGGAGCGCCTTGTACCAAAATCGCGCAGCCCGCATCTCTGCCCATTGAGGACGGTCTCGGAAATTCTTTCACTTCTTGCGCATCACGATCTTCACAACCGCCGGGTTTATTGATATCTATATGCGACCGAGTTCACCGAGTTCACCCCCGACCCGGAGGCCCCCTTGACTCGATCGCGTCTGCTCACGCTGACGGCCAGCCTCACAACCACCCTCTTCGTGCTGGTCGGCCTCGTGGCCACCCCCGCGAACGCCGCGTCCACCGTCCGCTACGTCGCCCTCGGCGACTCCTACTCCTCCGGCGTCGGCGCCGGCAACTACACCTCCGAGAGCGGCTCGTGCCAACGCAGCACGAGCGCGTACTCGGCGCTGTGGGCCGCCGCCAACGCCCCCGCGTCCTATGTCTCCGTCGCCTGCTCCGGCGCGACCACGCTGACCGTCGCCAGCAGCCAGCTGTCCGCGCTGAGCAGCACCACGACGCTGGTCAGTCTCACGGCCGGCGGCAACGACATGGGCTTCGCCGACATCATGAAGACCTGCGCGCTGTACGGGACGACCCAATGCGTCGCCGCCGTCCAGACCGCGGAGAACAAGGCGAACTCGACGCTCGCCGGGCTGCTCAGCACGCTGTACACCAAGATCCGGGCCAAGGCGCCCAACGCCAAGGTCGTCGTCTTGTCGTACCCGGTGTTCTACCAGCTGAACACGGTCTGCGTCGGCCTGAGCGCCACCTCCCACGCGAAGATCAACGAGGGCATCAACCTCATCGACAACATCACCAAGACGGCGGCGCAGGCGAAGGGCTTCGTCTTCGCCGACGTCCGGTCGATCTTCGTCGGGCACCAGCTGTGCAGCGGCGACAAGTGGCTGCACGCGCTGAACTTCGCCTCGCTCGGCATCTCCTACCACCCGATGGCCACCGGCCAGTCCGGCGGCTACTACCCGGTGTTCCGGACCGCCGCGAGCTGATCACGAGCCGGACCCGGGGACTTTCTCCCCGCGTCCGGCTCCCTGTTCACCTGGTCGTACGCGAGTTGCGCACACTCCACTTCGGCGATGTGGGATTCGGCCCAGCCCGTGATGGCCGCGATGACGGGCAGCAGGCTGCGGCCGAGGTCGGTGAGCGCGTAGTCGACGCGGATCGGCACCGTCGGCGTCACCGTGCGTTCGACGATTCCGTCCCGCTCGAGCGCCCGCAACGTCTGCGTGAGCATCTTCTGGCTCGCCCCGGCCAGGACGCGGGCGAGGTCGCTCTGCCGCCGGGGTCCGTCGGCCAGGGCGGTCAGCACCAGGCTGACCCACTTGTCGCTGATCCGGTCGAGCAGCTTGCGGGCCGGGCAGGCGGCCAGATAGGCGTCGTACGCGATCCGCTCCGCCGCACGGCGTTCGGCCGCCGATCGGGTCGTCACGCGGGCACCTCCTGGTTGCGCGGGCACTTCGAAGTGCCTACTTCCCGCTGGAGAGTAGCACTCCATACGGTGACCACATGAAGTCAGTGATCATCAGAGGATTCGGCGGACCGGGCGTACTCGAACTTGCCGACCTGCCGATTCCTGAGCCCGGCCCCGGCCAGGTCCGGATCGAGGTCGCGGCGGCCGCCGTCAACCCGGTCGACCTCCAGACCCGCAGCGGCGACCTGACCGCGAACGGCCTGCTGCCCGCGCGGGACGTCATCGGCTTGGGCTGGGACCTGTCCGGCGTCGTGGACGCCGTCGGCGCCGACGTGACCCGATTCGCGGTAGGCGACCGGGTCGCCGGTCTGTCCGACCGGCTGGCGCTGCCGAGCAAGGCCCAGGCCGAGTACGCGGTGCTGGACGAGGAGGCAGTCGGCCGGCTACCGGACGATGTGGACTTGGTCGCGGCCGCGACCCTGCCGCTCAACTCGCTGACCGCTGCCCAAGCGCTGGACCTCGCCGGGCTACGGCCGGGCCAGACCGTGCTGGTCACCGGAGCGGCCGGCGCGGTCGGCGGGTACGCCGTGCAGCTGGCGTCCGCCGCCGGCGTACGCGTGGTGGGCGTCGCCGGCGGTGCCGACGAGGACCTGGTCCGTTCCCTGGGCGCCGATCATTTCGTCGCCCGGGGGCAGGACCTTCCCGCTGCGGTCCGCGCGGTGGTTCGCGGCGGCGTCGACGCGGTGATCGACGCAGCCGGCCTCGGCGTTGTCGCGCTCGACGCCGTTCGCGGTGGCGGCGCGTTCGTCTCGGTCCTCGGCGGCGCACCCGTTCCGCTGCGGGGCGTCCGGGTCGCCAACGTCTGGATCCGTGCCGACGGGCCCCGGCTCACCAGCCTCGCCCAAGCCGGGTTGCGCCTGCGGGTCGCGGCGACGCTGCCGCTGGACCGGGTGGCCGAGGCGCACGAACGCCTGGCGGAAGGTGGTCTGCGCGGTCGGCTGGTGCTGTTGCCGCGCTGACGCGTCAGGCCGATCGCACCACGTCCTCGTACGCCAGCCGGGGCAGGCGCTCCCGGGTGGGCTGCCCGGTGGGACGGCCGATGTTGACGATCAGCAGCGTTCGCCATCGGCCGTCAGCGAAGAACTCCTCGTCGACGGCTGCGGCGTCGAAGCCGGTCATCGGCCCGGCGGCCAGTCCTGCGGCGCGTACGCCGATGAGGAAGTAGCCGGCTTGCAGGGTGGCGTTGAACCGCGCCTGGTTCTCGCGATACTCGGGATCGCCGAACCAGGTGGCGGCCTGCGGCTTGTGCGGGAACAGCTCGGGCAGCCGCTCCGGGAAACCCGTGTCGGCGGCGAGCACCGCCGTCAACGGCGCCACCGCCGTCTTGTCCCGATTGCCGCCGCTCAAATGTGGCAGCAGCCGCGCGCGTGCGCTCGGCGTACGCAGCAACAGCAGCCGCAGCGGCTGGGAGTTCAGCGCTGTCGGACCGAGCCGAACGAGGTCGTGGATCGCGCGGATCTGCGCTTCGGTGACCGGCTCCCCCGTGAACGCGTTCGCCGTCCGGGCAGTCCGAAACAGCAGGTCTTGGCCCGCCCGGTTCAACGCCAGCGAAACCGGTGCGTCAGTCGAGGCGTCGGTCGCTGTGGTCACGCGCTCTCCTCCTGGTCGAGCCGCCGATAGCCGCCGTCGTGATAGAGCAGCGGCTCACCGTCGCCGTGCTGGGCCAGCACCGGCCGCCCGAGCACGATCGCGTGGTCACCGGCCGGGACACGGGCGGCCACCTCGCAGACCAGTGTCGCCAGGACGCCGCGCAGCAGCGGCATCCCGTACGCGCCCGGCGTCCAGATCGTGTCGTCGGCGAACCGGTCGATGCCTTTCGTGGCGAACGTACGGGCGAGGTGCTGCTGCCCGGCTGCGAGGATGTGGATGGCGACGTGCCGGGCGCGTTCCACCGCAGGCCAGCTCGTCGAGTCGCGGTCCAGGCAGAACGACACCAGCTGCGGACGCAGCGATACCGAGGTGAACGAGGTGGCGGTGAACCCGGCCGGGGGCAGCCCTGCTCCCCCGGGCGCGGTCACGACGGTGACCGTGGTGGCGTGCCTTCGCAACAGGCCGAGCAGCCGATGCGGGTCGATGCCGAGCTCGGGCGGTTCGGGGGTCTGCGGCACTGTTCGGACCGGCGAGATCGTGGTCGTCATGGGTTCCTCCGTCACCAGGCGCTTGAACACTGTGGACGATCGCTGCGCCATCGGCCCGCGACACAGGCGGGCCGGGCAGAAGTAGGGAGAGAGCGCTCGCGACGGTGCGAAAGAAGGCGGTGGCGCCCGGCTCTGCGGGTCAGCAACAACAGCAGGTCGCGCGGCTCATGGTCCACAGTCTTGCCCCCGACCAGCGCGAATGTCCAACCACGGATCGTGATGACGACCCATCACGATTCTTGATGGATGTTCGAAAACGGTGAAAGATCGTTCACACTCCGTCCGCACTCGCGCCCTACGCTCAGAAGGCATGAACCGCGTCCTGGACATCGCCCCGCTGCGCAGCTTCGTCGCTGTCGCGGACTGCGGCGGCTTCCAGCGCGCCGCCACCGCCCTCTACCTGAGCCAAGCCGCCGTCAGCCAACATGTACGCCGCCTGGAGGCCGCGATCGGCCGGCCCCTGGTCGAACGGCAGGGCCGGGGCTCACGGTTCACCACCGACGGCGAGACGCTGCTACGCCAAGCCCGGCGGCTACTCGCCGTGCACGACGAGACCCTGCGCACCTTCGGCGTCGAACCCGAACAGGCGCTGGTCATCGGCTCCACCGAACACGCCGCCGCGCAACTGCTGCCCGAACTGAGTTCGGCGCTGGCCGGAACGTTCCCCGACTGGCGGGTCCGATTCCGCATCGACCGTGGCGCCCAGCTACGGGCAACGCTCGCCGACGGGCGCATCGACCTGGCGCTGCTGCTCGGCCCGGCCGAGGACCCCGCCGCGCAGACCGTCGGCGAACTGGAACTGACCTGGTACTCCGCACCCGAATGGCAGCTGCCCGACGGCGGTCGCCCCATTCCCGTCGTCGCCTTCGACGCCCCCTGCGCTCTGCGTACCAGAGCATTGGACACCTTGGCCGCCCACGGACTGCCGGCCGAAGTCGGCTGCGAGGCCGCCCACCTGGCCGGGGTGCAGGCCGCGGTGCAGGCAGGCCTGGGCGTCGGCCTGATGGCGACCCTCGGGCAGGCCCCGCCGGGGCTGGTCCCCCGCGACGACCTGCCGCCGCCGCAGCCGCTCGCGTTGTCCGTGTGGGCGCGGCGCGGGCTGCGCACCGAACTGACCCTCGGCGCGGCCGGCGCGTTGCGCAGTCTGTTGCCGACCCCGACCCCCGCCCTGCGAGCAGCCTGATGCTGAACCGGGCACTGCCTGGTACGCATCGATGGATCGCCTTCTGGCAGGGTCTAGATCATGACGCAGCTCTTTCAGCCCGGCCAGCACATCGTGTTCATCGGCGACAGCATCACCGACTGCGGCCGCCGCGACCTTCACGAGCCCTACGGCGACGGCTACATGAACCTGGTCCGGGCCTTCGTCACCGCCCGCCGCCCGGAGCTGCACCTGCGCTGGACCAACCGGGGCATCAGCGGCAACACCGTACGCGACCTCGCCGGCCGCTGGGACGACGACGCGATCGCCCTCCAGCCGGACTGGCTGTCGGTCATGATCGGCATCAACGACATCTGGCGCTTCTTCACCGGCCGCGCCGACGAAGCCGTCCCGATCGACGAATACGAGCAGACCCTGCGCGGACTGCTGCGCCGGGTGGTCGACTCCACCGGCTGCCGGCTGATCCTGGCCGACCCGTACATCATCGAAGCCGACGCGGCCGAACCGCAGCGCGTGGAGACCGAGCGCTACGGCAAGGTCGTCGAAGCCCTCGCCGACGAGTTCTCCGCCCTCCACGTACGCACCCAGCAAGCCTTCGACCGCGCGCTCGCGTCGACCGAGTCGGCGGACTGGGCCCGCGACCGGATCCACCCGAACCTGCCCGGCCACGCGGTCATCGCCGAGGCGTACCTCGCCGCGCTGGACATCACTTCCTCATAATCTGCTAAATACAAGATTATAAGTTTCCTGGAGGCTGGTGCGTATGCGTACCAGCCACCGGACCCGCATCGCCCGACCTCAACGAGAACCACAGCGTCGTCCACTACGGCAGCGACCCGGCCGACTACCTGACCAACGCGCTGGCCCGCAAAGGCAAGACGTTCATCCAGCGCAGCGTCGCCGCCGGCCAGCCGTTCCTGCTGGAGATCGCCACCTTCGCCCCGCACGGCCCGTTCACCCCGGCCGACCAGGACCTCGACGACCTCCCCGGACTGACCGCGCCCCGCACACCCGCGTACAACAAACTCCCCACCGGCGCGCCGTCCTGGCTCGCGGCCAACACCCCGCTCACCGACGCCGAGAAGACCACCCTCGACACCAACTTCCGTAAGCGCGCCCAAGCGGTGCAAGCCGTCGACCGTCACCCACGAAGGGTGCTGGACCGCCGGCCACGTCCCGCTTGAGCCACCCGGCTCGAGCCGCCTGATCGGCGAGGTCTGTTCCGCAGGCCTCGCCGATCTTGTGACCAGGCCGAATGCCGATCTTGTGACCAGGACCGCGTCACGTAGAGCATCCTAGGCAACTGGGCTCCCACGCGTGTGCAGGTTTGTTGCAGGTTTCGCGGTTTTCGTTGACACGTTTTCACATACGCCGATATCGTCCAGCTGCCGGAAAGCGCTTTCCCTCCTGCGGTATGACCACCCGCCCGGGTGCCCCTCCGCAGTCCACCCGCTACGAAGGCGAGACAGAGATGAATCGACCAGTCGCATGGCGTTGGTTCGCGGCCGCCGCCGCCTCAGTGGCCGCCGCCGCGGTCGGGGTGGCCTTGCCGGTGCTTCAGGCGTCGGCCGCGACCGGCGCCGCCACGGGCTACGCCACCCAGAACGGTGGCACCACCGGCGGAGCAGGCGGCCAGACCGTACGCGCGACCACCGGCACCGCGATCCACACGGCCCTGTGCAACCGGGCCAGCAGCAGCACCCCGATCATCATCGAGGTCGAGGGCACCATCAACCACGGCAACACCGCGAAGGTCTCCGGCGACAGCTGCAACACCGCGGCCGGGGTGATCGAGCTGAAGCAGATCAGCAACGTCACCATCATCGGTGTCGGCGGCGGCGCGATCTTCGACCAGCTCGGCATCCACATCCGCGAGTCCCGCAACATCATCATCCGCAACGTGACCGTCCGCAACGTCAAGAAGTCGGGCTCCCCGACCTCCAACGGCGGCGACGCGATCGGGATGGAGACCGACGTCCGCAACGTCTGGGTGGACCACGCCACCCTGGAGGCGTCCGGCGGTGAGGCCGAAGGCTTCGACGGACTGTTCGACATGAAGGACAACACGCAGTACGTGACGTTGTCCTACAGCATCCTGCGCAACTCCGGACGAGGCGGGCTCATCGGATCGAGCGAGACCGACACCACCAACGGCTTCGTCACCTTCCATCACAACCTCTACACCAACATCGACTCGCGTACGCCGTTGCTGCGCGGCGGCATCGCGCACATCTACAACAACTCGTACGTGAGCCTGAACGAGTCCGGCATCAACTCGCGGGCCGGCGCGAAGGCCAAGGTGGAGAACAACTACTTCAAGGACTCCCACGACGTCCTGGGCACGTTCTACACCAGCGCCGCCGGCACGTGGCAGGCCAGCGGCAACATCCTGGACAACGTGACCTGGTCCAGCCCGGACAGTGAGACCAACCCGGCCGGGCCGAGCATGCCGTCCACCACCACGGTCAGCATCCCGTACTCGTACCAGCTCGACGCGGCCAGCTGCGTACCGTCGATCGTCAGCCAGACGGCCGGCGCGAACAAGGGACTGCTCGAGTCCAACGGCAGCTGCTCGGCGCAGTCGCCGACCGCGTCGCCGACCAGCTCTAAGACGGCCTCCCCCACGGCGTCGCCCACCACCTCGCCGACGCCCACCTCGTCGCCGACCAGCTCGCCCAGCGGCACGAACCTCAGCATCGGCGCCGGTTCCGACGGCTCCAGCAAGGCCGACGGCACCAGCTACGGCAACGTCCGCGACGGCAACGTCGCCACCTACTGGTCGCCCAGCGGCACGACCGGCGACATCGCCATCAAGTGGAGCACCGCCAAGACCATCTCCCGGATCATCATCCGCGAGTCCTCCGGCGCCGTCGGCGCCATCGGGTCCTGGCAGGTCATCAACAACGACACCGGCGCGGTCCTCAAGTCCGGCAGCGGAGCGGGCACCATCACCTTCTCCGCGACCTCGATGACGAAGGTCGTCTTCCGGATCACCAGCGCCAGCGCTACACCACGGGTCGGCGAATTCGAGACGTACGCCTCCTGACCGGCACACCTCGCGGGGGCCGTCACTCGACGGCCCCCGCTCGGTGCTGTCGCGCCGCACAATGATCGGCATGTCCTCCGGCGTACGCACGGTGCTCCTCGCCACCCTCGGCGGCCTGGTCCTCGGCGTGATCACATTGGCATTGCGCGACGTGTTGCCCGGCGACTGGAGCCGGCTGGTCAATTCCGGCGCGGTCTGGGTCGTCGGCGCGTACGCGGCCGGTGCGCTGATCCGCCGACCCGGCTGGCGGCTGTGGCTGTCCGGCGTCGCCGTCCTGGTCGGCGCCGTGATCGGCTACTACGCGCTGCTGGCAGTCGAACGGCACGAACTCGTCAGCCCCGCCCACCTGACCGGCCCGATCGGCTGGTCGATCGTCGGGCTCGCCAGCGGCCCGGTCTTCGCGATCGCAGGTTCCTGGTGGCGGGACGCCCGTCTGTACCGCAGTGTCGTGTCGCTGTGCCTGCTCGGCGGCGTCTTCCTCGCTGAGGGTGCGTACCTGCTGATCAGCGATCGGCCGGTGGGCGAGGCGGTCATCGTCGCCGCCGTCGGGTTGCTGGTGCCGGTCGTCCTGGGACGGTCCCGCCGGGAGCGTCTGCTCGGCTTGGCCGCGCTGGCACCGGTCGCGGTGCTCGGGCTCGGCGGATATCTCGTGCTGAACTCGGTCCTGGACGTCGCCTTCACACGTTCGAGCTGACCGGCCGCACTGGGTTGCCGCCTGCACCCACACGGACTTACGTAGCCGCACGACCTGGATTGTCGCCTGCACCCACACCGTCTGGTTGAGCCGCATGGCCTGAATTGCGGACGTCCGCTTCACCGGACAGAGCCGCCGAGCTGCGGAAGTAGGGTGGGCGGATGCGTGTGGAACTGGCGAGCGAGCCGATCAGCCGGAATCTGGACAACCTTGACTGGGCGGGCGCGACGCCGACCACGGCGGTCGTACTCGACGGTCTGACGGAAGGTCCGGCCACCGGCTGCACCCACGGGACCGCCTGGTACGTCAACCAGTTGGGGGCGCGCCTGCTCGCGTACGCGAACTCCGACCGTGCGCTGGCGGCATGCCTCGCGGAAGCGATCACGGCGGTCAGCGCGCTGCATGAGGACACCTGCGATCTGTCGCATCCAGGGACGCCGTGCACGACGGTGACCATGGTCCGCCGCCGCGGACGTCTGACCGACTATCTCGTGCTCGCCGACTCACCCCTGGTCCTCGACATCGGCGGTACGCCGGAAGTCGTCATCGACGAGGCGGAGAAAGCGGTGTCGGCGCGGATCGGCCGTCCCCCGAACGCGACACCGGAGCAGTTGAAGGAATTCATCGCCGAGCAGCAGAAGCACCGCAACGTCGACGGCGGCTACTGGGTGGCGCAGGTGCATCCGGAGGCGGGCTACCACGCACTGCGCGGCACCGTCGACGACGTTCGGGGCGCCGTGCTGGCGTCGGACGGGGCCGCGCTGCTGGTGACCGACTTCGGGCTCTGGAGCTGGGATCAGTTCCTGCGGACCGCGTACGCCGACGGCCCGCAGGCAGTCATCGACGAAACCCGGCGAGCCGAGGCGTCCGACCCCGATCGGGTCCGGTGGCCCCGGGCGAAGGTGAGCGACGACGCGACCGCCATCGTCTGCCGCTGGTCTTAGGGCGTGGGCCGCCGCCTTACCAGTACCGCAGGTTGGTCGTGTCGTCGATGAGTCTGTCGATGAACTGCCCGTACGAGATGTCGTACTCCACGGTCACGTACCAGCGGACCGCTCCGAACCACATCCCGGGCACGGCCAGAAGCAACATGCCGATGATCACGAAGGTGGGCGAGACGAAACCGAGCACCATCAGCGGTATGCCCAGGACGCTCATTCGCGAGCCCCACATGACCGACCGATACCACAAGGTGCGGCGCAGCACGCGGATGTCATCCACGTCGTGACTGTAGGCGGACGGTGCCACCTGACCGCAGCGTTCCTGTGTCTGTCTCAGCCGCTGTCAGCTGGCTCCAACCGGCAGCTTCGCGGTACGTATGCTTTGTCCGCATGGAGGATCTTGGAAATCAGGTCGCGTACTGGGACAGCGTTGGCGCCACGAAGACATTCACACATCCGGTGAACTTCGAATGGCTGGCGGGCGTGCGCCGGAACGACCGGATCCTCGACTACGGCTGCGGGTACGGCCGCGTCATGGCCGAGCTGAGCGACCAGGGCTTTTCTGACGTTTCCGGGGTGGACCTGTCTCCGGCACTGATCACGCGTGGTCGGCAGCTGAGGCCCGACCTCCGGTTCGAGGTACTGGATTCCCCGCCTACGCTGGCGCACGCGCCGGCGAGCTTTGATGTCGTGCTGCTGTTCGCGGTGCTGACGTGCATCGCAGACGACGACGCCCAGCGGGCGCTCATCGCGGAGCTGACCCGGGTTCTGGTGCCTGGCGGGCTGCTCTATGTCAGCGACATGGTCCTTCAGGACGACGAACGGAACCGGGGCCGCTACAACGCGTACTTCCAGCAGTTCGGCACACCATACGGAGTGTTCGCCGCGGACGACGGTGTGGTGTGCCGACATCACGACATCACCGAGCTGCGTTCGCTCCTGCAAGATCTCGACCTGATCGAGGAACGCCGGATCGACGTGACCACGATGAACGGTCATCAGTCGAAGGCCGTGCAACTGCTGGCTCGCAAACCATGACTCTGGCCTGTTTCGCAAGCGCGGTCAGAGGAGGTCATTGATCGAGGCCACGTTGGGCGTTGGCGGCCGCTGTGGAAGCCGGCCGCCAACGCTTGACGCTTACGCCTCCAGGCGGCGACGACGGCCGATGAGGGCGAACGCGATGCCGCCACCGATCAGCACGAGCGCGCCGATCAACAGAGCCGGCAGCGCGACGCCCGTGGTCGGCAGGGTCGGCTTGCTCGGAGTCGCGCTCGGCGGAACCGGCGTCGGGCTGCTCTCACGCGGGCTCGGCGACGGGCTCTCGCTCGGCTTCGGGCTGGGGCTCGGGCACGCCGGCAGGTTGCCGATGGAGCCCTTGACACCTTCCTCGTAGTGGTCGGGCCACTGCGCCGTGAAGGAGATCGTGATCTTGGTGGCGTCAGCCGGCACCTCGTAGGAGAAGGTGTAGCTGCCGTCCTTCTTGATGGTCGTCGGCAGACCCGGAGAGGTCTCGCCGAGCGGTTTCGGGCTGAGCGAGAGGTTCTTGACCGTCTCCTCAGTCTTCCAGTTGTTCTTGATGGTCCAGGTCACCGTCCGCTTGCCGGCCTGGTCGCACGGCGCGGTGCCGCTGACGACCGACGTGTGCGCGTACGCCTGACCCGGGATGAAGAGGGTCGAGCAGGCGACGGCGGCGAGGACGACGAGGGTGTTCTTCAAGCGCATTGATTCGCTCCAAAGCCGAGGGACGTCGGACATTGTGTACGTTCCCGGCCGATCGCGCCAGTCCAGCGAAAAAGTCCACACAGGAATTTGCGACTTAGTTGCCGCAGATCATCCGTTGAACGGTCGCATCGACCAGCGGATTCGAGCCTCGTCAGCGGTCGATGTCGGCACTGTGCTGCCGAGCGTGTTTGTGCCGGTAGAGTTCCCGGTCGGCTTCGCGGAGCGCCGCGGCGAGGTCGCCGTCGTCGAGGCGGGACCAGCCGACGCTGGCCGTGACCGGGGTGGACTGGGCGAGAGTCTGCCAGTCGTGCGCCGCGACGGCCTGGGTGATGCGGTGTCCGATCCGCACGGCTTCCTCGAGGGTGGTCAGCGGAAGGATGAAGACGAACTCGTCGCCGCCGAATCGGGACAGCAGGTCGTCGGGGCGCGTGTTGCGGGCGAGGATGGCCGCGACCTGTTGGAGGACCAGGTCCCCGGTGGGGTGACCGTGGGTGTCGTTGACCGCCTTGAATCGGTCGAGGTCGAGGAGGCCGATCACGGCGGGCGTGCCGGTCGAGGCCAGCGCGGCGACGAACGTCTCCAGGTGGCGGCGGTTCGGCAGACCGGTCAGCGGGTCCGATCGGGCGTCGTCCGCGTGCTGCTGGGCGACCTTGCGTAGGCGCTCCTGGTCCAGGCTCATGCCGACCGAGCCGAGGTAGCGCTGCTTGAGCTCTCGGTCGGTAGTGGCGGTAGCCGCTCTGGCCGCGCGCTCCTCGGCCAGCGCGGCACGGAAGTCGCCGCGGGCGGCGTACGCGAGCGAGCGCAGGCGGCTGATCTCGGCCACGCCGAACACGTCCAGCGGGCTCGCCGGGTCGGCCAGCAGGTTCAACGCCTTGTCGGGTTCACCCGCGGCGATCGCAGCGCAGATCGCGGCGAGGTGTCGCAGGTGGCTCAGTGTCGGATCGCCGTTGTGCTCGGCGACGACGACCTCGGTGGCCGGTACGCCCAGCGTGGGCAGCCGGGCGGCTGCGTACGCCCAGAACGCGGTGTCCAGTGCGCTGAGGTCGGCGGCGTGGGCCTGGCCGAAGCGGAGCACGGCTTCGAGCCCGGCGATCGCCTGGTCGCTGCGGCCCTGGTGGTCCTCGGCCAGCGCGGCCCGGACGGTGGTCTCCAGGCAGGCGCAGATCGCTTCGGGCAGCCCGGCTCGGCGGCACAGTCTGCGGCCCTGATGCATGGCGCTCAAGGCTTTGCCGTGAAAGCCGAGGGTCGAGTAGGCGACGGACAGGTCGTGCCACGTGTCGGCGGCGGCGACGGTCAACTCGGTCATCTGGCGCAGGAGCCGTTCCGCGCGCACCAGGTGCGTGACGGCCGTGCTGATGGATCCGTTGGTATAGGCCACGAATCCCGACAGGATGTAGAACTCGCCGGTCAGCCGAGGGTGCGGCTCGGCCCGGCCGAGGGCTCCCTGGATCGCGTCGAGGACCGCCGCGCTGACGCGCCGATCGTCGACCTGGCCGAGATTGATCATCGCCGCGAGCTTCTCGATCAGAGCTTGGCCGACCCGCAGCGGATCCTCGCTCTCGGCGATGATCCGATCGGCCAGGGCGCACACTTCGTCGGAGCGGCCGGCCGAGGTCAGGCACCGGAACGTGACCCACTCGGCGGCGACCGGGTCAGGATTCGGGCGCGCCATGCGAGCCACTCTACAAAAAGTGATCGCCTTGATGATTACCCGATGCGTTGTCGGTAAGCCGCGCAGTGACATCGAGGCATGCGTTCTCGTCGCCGCCGCCGTTCGCCGAGGCGTCCACCGCGGCAGTGAACTAACCATGATCCGGCTGTGAACCTGCTCCGCGATTCTCGGTTCGGGCCGGTAGATCCGGGCTTCGCAACATTCCGCCGACAGGCAAGGAGGTACATCCTCATGACGATCACGATCATCAAGGCCGAGCGCATCGAGCCGACCTTCATCCACCAGCGCGAGGACGAGCTGGCGTGACGATCGTGGGTGATCCGGCCGCGGCTGGGTCACCCACAGCGCCGGTACGCGACTTCGACGGGACGATACCGAAGGGACGCACGTGATGCGACGGCCCAGACTCAAAGCGATCGTCGTGCAAAGCTCCGGTTCGCAGGTGATGATCTGCCGGCGGGCGCTCGAACGCGTCTACCTCGACGATCCGTCCGGCGCGGTCGCGACTCTGTTGCAGGTCCTGGCGGAGGGACGCCACGACGTCAACGACCTGCCGGCCGCGATGGCGGCGCGGGGCGTCGTGGTGAGCGACGCCGAGATCGCCGCCGCACTGGATCACTTGGACGGGCTGGAAATCCTGGAAGACGCCTGCGGCGACGATCGGCTCGACGACGCCACCCGGCTACGCCACGCGAGCAATCTGCGGTTCTACGACTTGTTCGCCCGCATGCACCGCACCAGCGCCGACATCCACACCGCGGTGGCGACGTCGCGGGTTCTCTTACTGGGTGCCGGCGGTCTGGGCAGCGGCGTGCTGCAAGCCCTGGTCGGGTTGGGCGTCGGAGAGATAACGCTGGTCGACGACGACGTCGTAGAAGTCAAAAACCTCGCTCGCCAGTTCGTCTACGGCCTGGCCGCACTGGGCAAACCCAAGGTGTACGCGGCTCGCGACTGGGTCGAGGGCTACTCGCCCGGCACTCGCGTCACGGCGGTGCGGCGGCGCGTGGCCGACGTGGCGTCCATCCGGGATCTCGCGACCGGCTGCGATGTCGTCGTCTGCGCAGCGGACTCACCGGCGGACCTTCATCTGCTGGTCAACGAGGCCTGCTTCGCCGTGGGCATCCCGTTCGTCGCCGGTGGGCTGGCGTACTCGACGCTGTCGTACTGGTCGGTCTCACCCGGGCATACGCCGTGCCGGCTGTGCCTGGAGCTGAACCGGGTCGACGAGGCCGCGGAATTGCCGGCGTGGCAGCGCGACGGGGTGTTCATCGATCCGCCCCGCGTCAATCGGGCCACCGGACCGGTGGTGCAGATCATCTCCGGGCTGATGGCGATGGAGGCGATGCGGTACGTCACCCACACCGATGCGCCGATCGCCGCGGCCACCTACAACGTCATCGAGCTGGCCGACGGCATGACCACGTCACGATCGTCGTGGGCGCGGCATCCGCGATGCCAACTGTGCGCCGGCTCGGTCGAGCCCCTGAAACTGGGCACCGACGCCACGACGTCGCCGGACGCCGTCAACACGGGCATGGACACCACGACGTCGCCGGACGCCGTCAACACGGGCATGGACACCACGACGTCGCCAGACGACTCGCACGGGGGCACCGACGCCACGACGTCACGGGATGACTCGCACGCGGGCACGAACGCCACCATGGCATCTGACGAATCGCTCGCGACGGCGCGCGGAGGCGCGCGGTGACCACGACGGAAGAGCCGATCGGCCGCGTCGCGTCGGCGGAACGATTCGCGGGGATCACTGTGGTACGCGACGGCGACGGTTACGTGCTGGGCAATGCGGCCACCGGCGAGTACGTGATCGTCCCGGAGATCGGCGGCCAGGTGATGCTGTGGCTCAAGGACGGTGTCGCCGTCGCCGAATGCGCTGACCGGGCCGAACAATACGCCGGAGAGCCGGTGAACGTCGCGGGCTTCGTCGACGGGCTGGTGGCCGCCGGTGTGCTCCAGCCGGCCGATGCGGCGGCGGACTCCCCCGTCCCGGACAGCGAAGGGCCGGCCCGATGGCAGGCACGGCTCGGCCGGATCCTGTTCGGCCGGGCGGGACTCGTGGTGCAGGCTGGGCTCGCCGTCACCGCCGTCGTCGCGATGGTGCTGGTGCCATCGGTGCGGTTGGCGTACACCGACCTCATCGTAGGCCCGGTGCCACTGGTCAGCCTGGTCACGGTGACGTTGCTGGGGTTGGCGTCCGGCCTGGTGCACGAATGCGCGCATGTGCTCGCCGCCGCGGCCAAAGGGGTTCGGGGCCGGGTGACCATCAGCCGGCGGCTGCTCAGTCTGGCGTACCAGACGGATCTGACGGCGTTGTGGGGGCTGCCTCGCCGGGACCGCATCGTGCCACTGTCGGCGGGGATGCTCTCGGATGCCGCGACGGTGGGTGTCCTCGCAGTGGTGCAACTGCTGTGGGTACGCGATCTGTCGTCGCCGGCCGGACATCTGTTGCGGGCGCTGCTGTTCTTGAAGGCCACCGGCATCGTCGTCCAGCTTCAGGTCTACATGCGTACCGACGTATATGCCTTGTTCGTGGTGGCGACCCGATGCCGCAACCTGTGGGACACCAAGGGTGCGCTGGCGCGGCGGGCCATCGGCCGGGCTACGGCGGCGGATCTGACGCTACTGGCCTCCGTCGGTCGGCGCGACATCGTCTGCGGCCGGATCTACCTGCTCCTGTACATCCCGGGGGTCACGTGGACGGTGTGGTACTTCTCGGCGTACGGGGTGCCGTCGACGTACCGGATCGCGACCATGGCCGTCCATGCGGTACGCGACGCCGGGGTGCTCAGCGCTTCCGGGGCCGCAGGGGTGGCAGCCTTGTGCCTGATGGCCGTGACGACGACGATCCTGCTGCGTGGCCTGGTGCGAGCCGCGACTCAGCTGGTCCGTCAGATCGTGGTCCGCTCATAGGGCTCGCCTGATCATGCGGCGAAGATCCGCGAACGGATCGTCCAGCGAGCCGGAGGACTGCCCAGCCGAAAAGTCAGCCCAGCCGAAAGCCGGCCAGCCGGAAAAGGCGTTGCCCATGATTCGCCCGGCTGCGATGCTCCCAGCGTGCTTCTAGATCAACAACTCTTCGACGCTGCCGTCGCACAACTCGAACGCCGTTGGCCCGCCGACGAACCCGGCGGCGCGGCCGCGATGTATCTCGACGACGGCCAGATCGTGACGAGCGTCGGGCTCGACAATCTCAACGGCGGCGTGACGCTGTGCGGCGAGACCGGCGCGATCTGCCAGGCGTACACGCTGGACCGGCGCGTGACCGCTTCGGTCTACGTCTACCGCGAGGCCGGTGGCCAGCCGAAGGTGCTCGCCCCCTGCGGCATCTGTCAGGAGCGGCTGGCCATCTGGGGACCGGACGTTCAGGTCGCCGTCCCCGATTCGGACGCGCCGGCCGGGTGGTCGATTCGCACCCTGGCCGAGGTGCACCCGTACTACTGGGCGAAGGCGTTCGCCGACGGCCAGTGGCCGCCGACGAGCCTGCACACCGCACCCTGACCCGACCCGGCCGTCGCGCGACGCCGTACTCAAGCAGGCCTACAGGCCGGTCCGTCTCGCGCGGCGCCGTACTCACACGGGCGCCCGCAGCAAGCGCGACACCGGGAGCACATGGATCACCCGGCGGCCGCCCAGGCGAACCGACCAACTCGCCCCGCGCGGTGCGAACTGCGTTCCCCGCATGTCCGGTGGCACGTACCCATCGATAGCTATGCAGCATTTGCCCGTTACGCCCATGGCTTTGGCGATTAGTACTACTAGCCTTGTTCGCCCTGATAGCGTCAGGCTGCCATCTCCTCGGACACAGACGGGGGTTTCGCCATGTCCCGAGACGATCTTTCACGTACTGTGTTGCCGATTCCGGATATCCAGCAACCTGGCACGGCCCGCTACGACGCCAAGGATCCCGAGGTCAGCAATCCGCCGATCCGCCAGGTCAAGCCTCCGCAGGGGGCGCCGAACGTGCTCGTCGTGCTGCTGGACGACGTCGGGTTCGGCGCGGCCTCGGCGTTCGGGGGTCCGTGCGCCACGCCGACTGCGGAGCGGCTGGCCGCGGGCGGATTGAAGTACACACGGTTCCACACGACCGCCCTGTGCTCCCCGACGCGAGCGGCGCTGCTCTCCGGGCGCAACCATCACACGGTCGGCATGGGCGGCATCACCGAGATCGCCACCTCCGCACCCGGCTACAACTCGTTGCGTCCCAACACCTGCGCACCGCTGCCAGAAACGTTGCGGCTCAACGGCTACAGCACCGCCCAATTCGGAAAGTGCCACGAGGTGCCGGTGTGGGAGACCAGTCCGATGGGCCCGTTCGACCGCTGGCCCACGCCCGGCGGCGGGTTCGAGCACTTCTACGGCTTCATCGGCGGCGAGACGAACCAGTACTATCCGGCGATCTACAACGGCACCCTTCCCGTCGAACCCGACCGCACACCGGAGCAGGGCTACCACTTCACCGAGGACATGACCGACAAGGCCATCGGCTGGGTACGCCAGCAGCGGGCACTGATGGCCGACCGGCCGTTCTTCCTCTACTACGCGCCGGGTGCGACCCATGCCCCACACCACGTACCCAAGGAATGGTCTGACAAGTACGCGGGAAGGTTCGACCACGGCTGGGACCGTCTACGTGAACAGACCTTCGCCCGGCAGAAGGAACTGGGAGTGGTCCCCGCGGACGCGGAGCTGACCGCCCGGCACGCCGAGATCCCAGCCTGGGACGACATCCCCGACGACCTCAAACCGGTCCTCGCCCGCCAGATGGAGGTCTACGCCGGGTTCTTGGAACACACCGATCACCACGTCGGCCGGCTCATCGACGCCTTGGGTGATCTTGGGATCCTCGACGACACCCTGATCTACTACATCGTCGGCGACAACGGCGCGAGCGCTGAAGGCGACATTCACGGCTGCTTCAACGAGCTGATCAACCTCAACGGCGTCAACGACCTGCAGACCACGCAGTTCATGTCCGAGCGCATCGACGACTTCGGAACGCCGCAGGCGTACAACCATTACGCGGTGGGCTGGGCGCACGCGATGTGCACGCCGTACCAGTGGACCAAGCAGATCGCCTCGCATTTCGGCGGCACCCGCAACGGCACCATCGTGCACTGGCCGAACGGTATCCAGGCCAGAGGAGAGGTACGCCATCAATTCGCGCACGTCATCGACGTCGCCCCCACCGTCTTGGAGGCCGCCGGCATCCCGCAGCCGATGATCGTCCATGGCGTGCAGCAGAAGCCGATCGAAGGCATCAGCATGGCGTACACCTTCCACGGCCCGGACGAGCCCGACCGCCATGTCACCCAGTACTTCGAGATGTTCTGCAACCGTGGCATCTACCACGAGGGGTGGACCGCGGTGACCAAGCACTCCACTCCGTGGGATCCGAAGGGCGGTGTCGCCTTCGACGATGACGTCTGGGAACTCTACGACACGAACACCGACTGGTCCCAGGCCCGCAACCTCGCTGCCGAGCAACCCGGCAAGCTCCGCGAACTGCAGCGGCTGTTCCTGCTGGAGGCGCGCCAGTTCAACGTCTTTCCCCTCGACGACCGCAAGGTGGAGCGATTCGACGCCGACCTGGCCGGCCGGCCGGTCCTCATCCGCGGCGATTCACAGATCGTCTACGGCGGCATGGGGCGCCTGTCCGAGAACTCGGTGCTGAACTTGAAGAACAAGTCCCACAGTGTCACCGCCCAGATCACCATCCCGGACGGCCCAGCACGTGGCGTGATCGTCGCCCAGGGCGGGCAGTTCGGCGGCTGGTCGCTCTATGTGCTCGATGGGAGACTGCGCTACTGCTACAACCTGTTCGGCGTCAAACGCTTCCATGTCGGCGGCGCCACGGCCCTCGCCCCGGGCGTCCACGAGGTACGGCTGGAGTTCACCTACGACGGCGGCGGACTAGGCAAAGGCGGCCGGGCCGCCCTGCTCGTCGACGGCCGGCGCGACGGCGACGGCCGCATCGACGCCACCGTCCCGATGATCTTCGCCACCGACGAGACCCTCGACGTCGGCAGTGACACCTCCTCGCCGGTCAGCGACGAATACACCACCGCGGAGAGCACCTTCACCGGCGCCGTCGCCTGGGTACGCCTCAACGTAGGCAGCGACGACCACACCCACATGATCACCGAAGCCGACCGGATGAAAGTCGCCATGACTCGCCAGTGAGTCAAGCCGACCAATTGGCGGCACCCTTCAGCATCGCGGGCCCCGTGTGGTTCAGTCCGTCTACGATCCCCGCATGCGTACGATCGCCGAGGACTTTGAGCTGTGCGCATCGCTTCTCGACCTCGGCGCGGCCAGCGGTCAGCCACGGGAGTGGCTGACCGACGAGCATCCAGGCGTACGCGGATGTGCGGCATTGGCACCCGCGCTCGCCGACGACCGGCAGGCGCACAAGGTGCTGGCGGAGCTGTGCCTCGCACCACGGGCGTTCGACCGAGCACTCGGTTACGGCCTCGACACGGCATCACCTGCTCTACGACACTTCGCCGGGCCACCGCGGTGGGCCTTGATCGAGGCGGCCTGCGCGCGCACGCCCAACTTTCGGGACGTCGTGGTGAGCGCGTGGATGGCGCTGCCGCACGCTTTCCGGACTGCGCCATGCCCGGAACTTGGTCCGTTTCTGCGCGCCGGCTTCCCGAACGGCTGGCCAGCGGCTTCGACCGTGCCCACCTCCGCACAGCTGATGCTCGCCAATGACGTTGCCGAGCGCGCCGAGCTGTGGGATGCGGAGGAGGATGCTCGCGTTCGGACGCTTAGCGCGTTGGGGCTGCCCACTGAGCGTTCCGACTGGTACGCGCTGGCGAACGGTCCGCGCCCAGACTTCCGCGCCGCGGACCTCTTCGTCGTGAACGGCGGGATGGCGATCCGTCGACGACCGACCATATACCGGGGCGAGGGCGTCGACCGGACTCATCCGGAACTGCTGCGACGACTCCTGGACAACCTGCTGGAGGCCTACGACCACGCGGCCGCCGACGGCGAGGTCGGCGACTACCGCCTCACCATCGAGTCGGACACGCGGGTTGCGTTCGCGGTCGAGGGCGGGCAACTGCTGGCCGAAACGGGACGGGGCGGCTATCCGTCTGAGTTCGCCCAGTTGTTCACCGGGACCGGCCACTGCCGGACCAACGCGAAGGAGCATCTCAGCCGGCTGGCAGCCTGCTGCGGCACAGTCTCCGCCCAGTGCTGGTACGACGGGCAGGGCTACGCGCAGGACTTCGCGGACATGGCCCCCACCGGACCCGTCCAGTCGACCGGACCCGCGGACGGCACGGGCTACCGAGCCCTGCTGGAGCTGGACTCCGAGTGGTTGCCGTCCGGCACCGTCCTACCGCGTGGACTCGACAGCCCAGCGCTGACTGACCTGCGCACGGCCGCTTGAGCGTGCCGTCGCTCGCCCGGCTCGATCGCCGCATCGGCCGTAGAACCACGCAGCGCCGCAGAACCATCCAGCACCCCAGAACCATGCAACCCCACGGTGATGCGGATGAACGATCGCACCAATGGGTTCACGCTGCTCCGCGTCCACGCGACCACCAGGTCACTAGGCGGCATGCCCTCCAGCGGTACGCACACCAGGCCGTCCGGTAGCGCGTCGGCCAGTGGCATCAACCCGATCGCACCGTTCCACAGGACGGATTGCAGGCATTCCCGCAACGTGCGGATGATCGGATCCGATCCGGCTTGGGTGCTGTCCGCGCCAGTCCCCCAGTAGTTCCGCCACACGGCGTCGGTTTCCTCCGGCAGCCGGAATCGGCGGCGCGCCGCGAGGTCGTCCAGGCGTACGGAGGCCTGGTGCGCCAACGGGTCGTCAGCGCGCATGACGACTCCGACGGGATCGGTACGCAGTGTGCGGGTGGCGATGCCGGTGCGGTCGAACGGCGTACGGGTCAGCGCCACGTCGACCTGTGCTGCCTTCAGCCCACAGGACGGGTCGGCGAGGTCTGCTTCGCGCATCTGGATGCGTACGGCTGGATGTGCCTGCCGGAACGCGGTGACCAACCGGGGACCGACCTGCTCGGCGCTGTCGGCGAGTACGCCGATGCGGAGCGTCGGGCTGCCGGCCGCGGCCGTCACACGCTCCGGGATCCGGTCGGCGTGGGCGAGCAACACGCGGGCCTCCGCGTACAGCGTCTCGCCGGCGGGTGTCAGGCTGACGCCGGTCGGCGATCGGTGCAGCAGAAGCTGCCCGAGCTGTGTTTCCAGCTGCTTGACCGATCGGCTGAGCGGCGGCTGCGCCATGTGCAACCGTCGTGCCGCCCGGCCGAAGTGCAGTTCTTCGGCGACCGCGACGAAGTATCGCAGGCTACGCAGATCCATACGCAGCAACGATACCGGCACGGTATCGGGTCGGACCGAAGCGGTCTTGGACATGCGCGGCTCGCGACGGGTGGACTGATCAGGTCGCACCACCCGTCACCGCTTTCGGAGGCTCCACCATGCCGCTCGCTCTCGGCCAGCCCATCCCCGCCCTGTCCTTGCTCGAACTCGACGGCGGACGGACCGACCTCGAGCAGGTCCGCGCCGGCCGGTCGGCCGTGCTGTTCTTCATGCGGGCGCACAACTGCCTGGTCTGCCTGCACCATGTCCGCGCCTTGGCCGAGCTGAGCGGCATGCTCGGCGACCGCGGAGTGGTCCCGGTCATCATCGTGCCGGGCACCACCGCGGACGCGGCGCGGGTTCACCGGCGCGCCGGCGGCCTGCGCGTTGTCTCCTCGGGCGGCGACGCCGCCCATCGTGCCGTCGATCTCGAGAAGCATCTGCTGATGCAGCACAGCGGCACGTTCCTGATCGATTCCGAGGGCATCTTGCGGTACGCACGAAGCGGCGCGCTGCCGACGGCGAGCTTCCACCGGGGTGAACTCGTCGCAGCCGTTTCACAGTTGCCGCAGAATCTCAGCGCGCAGGGCTGACCCAGACGGACCCGCCCAGTGCGGCGCTATTCGCGCCACTGGAGTTGGGTGGTGCCCACGTGCCGCGCAGTCAGGCGTCCGCAGTGCCGACTGGTAGGCAGACGTCTGCACGCACCGGCGGGTCCGCGCCCTCGCGAGTGACCGTCACGCTGGCGCACCGGACGGCGAACTCCATGATTCCGCGCACCTGCTCCTCGCTGAGCGTGGACAGGCGCTCGCGGTCCAGCGCTCCCCCATCGTCGAGGGCGGCGAGCAGTCCGGCCATGAAGGAGTCGCCCGCGCCGATCGTGTCACGAACGTTGGTTGGGGGTGCTGCGACGTCGACCGTCGTCGTGGCGTTGATCGCTCGCGCGCCTTGCCCGCCACGGGTGAGGACCGCCATTCGCGCGCCGATGCCCAACCAGTGTTCGAGCACCTGCTCAGGCGCGCGTGCGGGATAGAGCCAGGCGACATCCTCCTCGCTGGCTTTGACGATGTCGGTACGCGCGATGAGGTTCTCGGCTCGTTGGCGTACCACTTCCTGGCTGGGCATGATGCCCGGCCGGATGTTCAGGTCGTAGCTGCGGATCGCCACGGCGGGGCCGGTGTCCAGGATCGCGTCGACAGCTGATGCGCCCGGCGGCAACACGGCGCCGATGGAGCCGACGTGAATGGCCTGGACGCCCTCGGGTGCCGCGGTGATGGGCGCCGGATCCCAGGTGATGTCGAAGCGGTAGGTGGCGTTGCCGAACCTGTCGAGCTGGACCTCGGCGACGGAGGTCGGCCGGGACGTCCAGGACTCGGGCGTGATGTGTACGCCGCTTGCCACAAGGTGTCGTTCGACGAGTCGTCCGGCGTCGTCGCCGCCGAGGGAGGTGTGCAGGACGGTGGTCAGGCCGAGCCGGGCCAGTCCGACGGCGACGTTCATGGGGCTGCCGCCTGGGCGGCGTTGGCCGTTGACGATGTCGAGCAGGGCCTCGCCGATGACCAGGATGCTCATGCGGCCGGGAGGGTCTGTATCGCGGAGCGTGCGCCGTGGTTCACCAGGTCTTCGCGGAACTGGAGGTACCGGGCGACCAGCCGGGGGTCGCTGCCCAGGTCGCCGAAGACCGGGGTGTACTCCAGCAACGCGCCGGGCTGGGTGCGTTCGCGGGCGACGTACGGGCGCAGTTCCTCGGCCCGCCGGTCGTTGATCGCGTACGCGTTCTCCAAGAGGGCGCCTTCGAGGTATCGGCTCCATGCCGCGAGCACGAGGACGCCGCAGTCGATGGGTCCGTCGACGGCGAGTTGGTGGCGCAGCACGGGGATCAGGAACTTGGGCAACCGATCGGATCCATCGACGGCCAGGCGCGCGAGCGTGTCTCGGACCGCCTCACTGGCGAACCTTTCGATCAGCTGGTCGCAGTACGCGGGCAGGTCGACGCCGGGCACCGGAAGCAGCGTCGGCATGCCCTCGGTCGCCATGTACCGGCGCAGGAACGCGACGTAGAGCGGGTCCTGGCACACGTCGTGGACCCAGGTCTGCCCGTCGAGCAGACCGAGGTAGCACATCGCCTGATGCGAGGCGTTGAGCAGCCGCAGTTTCATCAGTTCGTAGGGCTCGACGTCCGGAACGACCTGGACGCCTGCCGAGGCCAGGTCCGGGCGGCCCGTCGGGAAGTCGTCTTCGACGACCCATTGGATGAAGCTCTCGGATTGCAGCGCCCACCGATCTTCGACGCCGTACGCGTCGCGCAACGCCTGGCTCGTCTGTGCCGTCGGGGCCGGGGTGATCCGATCGACCATGGAGCACGGGAAGCTCACCGTGGCGTCGATCCACTCGGCGAGCTGTGGGTCTCGCGCCCGGGCGAACGCGACGACCGCCTTCTTCGCGACGTGCCCGTTGCCTTGAATGTTGTCGCAGGTCACCACCGTGAACGGCGGGATGCCTTGGTCGCGGCGGAGTCGCAACGCCTCGGTGAGGTATCCGAAAGCACTGTGCGGCTGGGTGGCTCCGGCTAGGTCGCGGAGGGTGAGGTCGTCGTGGGGATCGAACACGCCGGTCGCGTCGTCGATGCCGTAGCCGCCTTCGGTGATGGTCAGCGTGACGATCCGGGTCGAGGCGGCGGTGAGGACCGCCAGTACGGCGGCCGGATCGTCGGGCGCGTACAGGTAGCGGATCAGCGTGCCGATCACCCGGGATTGCTGGGTCCCGTCGGGCGCGTTGGTCGTCAGCGTGTAGAGACCGTCCTGGGCGGCGGCCGAGTCGCGGGCGGCGGCGTCTTGCGGCAACAGGCCCACGCCGCAGACCCCCCAGCTGGTCTCGCCGGTGGCGGCGATCGCGTCGAGGTAGACCTCCTGATGGGCGCGGTGGAACCCGCCGACGCCGAAGTGGACGATGCCGACCTGCAGCGCCGAGCGGTCGTAGGCCGGGGTCGCCACGCGCGGGTCGAGTCGGTGGAGGGTGGCAGCCGTCAGCTCGGTCACGGTCGGACGCACCTTTCGCGTATCGCCCGCGGCGCGGACGGATTCGGGGCAACTGTCATGAGCGTTGTGCCGGGACGTCTCGCGTACGCCGCCCGTGTTCTGGTTCGCCGACCGCCCGGTCCCGTAGTTCCGCGAAGGCCGAGGCTGATTGAATCAGGGCGCCGGCCGCGGCCGGTACGCGGTCGGTCATGTCCGCCCAGCCGTGGGGCAAGGTCGTGAACGGCAGGTACACCGTCGGCACACCGGCTTCGACGAGGCGTGCCGCGTACATCTGGCCTTCGTCCCGCAACGGGTCGAAGTGGGCCGTCGCGACGACCGCTGCCGGGAGGCCGGACAGGTCGTCGTGAAGGATCGGCGCCACGGACGCGTCGCGATAGTGGTCCGGTGTCGCGTACGAGCGCCAGTAGTAGCTCATGGCGGCGCTGGTCAGCGGATAGCCTTCGGCGAACAGGTGGTAGGACGCCGTGTCCTGGCCCGGATCGAGGGCCGGATAGAGCAGCAGCTGGCCGTCGAGGAGGTCCGGGAACCGGTTGGCCATGGCGGCGGCGAGGTTTCCTCCGGCGCTGTCCCCGGCGACGCCCAGCCACCGGGGACCACGATCGGCCGCCCAGCGGACGGCCACAGCGCAGTCGGCCACAGCCGCCGGGAACGGGTACTCCGGGGCGAGCCGGTAATCGACGGAAACCACCATTGCGTCAACCATGGCACAGATGGCGCGGGCGGTCGCGTCGGCGGTGTCGAGCCCGCCGACGACCCAGCCGCCGCCGTGCATGTAGACGACGACGTCCTGCGGCTCTGCTCCTGCCGGTGTGTAGAGCCGCACCGGCACCGGGTTCTCCGGCCCACCGATCGTGCGGTCTTCGGTGCGCACGCCGGTCGGCGGTGCAGCCGGTTCGCGCAGCCAGGCGGTCGTCGCGGCGAACGCCTCACGAAGCTTTTCGGGTTCGGAGTCGGAGGTGACGTTCATGGTCTGCGTCAGGTGCTCGACGACCTGTGCGGCGACGGGGTCGAGGACTGGTTGACGCACGGGTGCATCCATGGGGCTGGCTCCAGGCACGGTCACGGGGCGAGGGCTCGCTGCAGGGCGCGTACCTGGATGTCCAGGCATTCCAGCCCCAGTCGGGTGGCGTCGAAGGAATCGAAGGAATGGAATCCGCGACCGAAATGGTGGAGGTCGACCGGTACGCCGGCCTCGGCCAGCCGGGCGCCGAACGCCAGGCCCTCGTCGCGCAGCGGGTCGAACTGGGCGGTGATCATCAGCGTCGGCGGGAGTCCACCGAGGTCCGTGGCCGCCGCCGGGGACGCCAGCGGCGACACCGGCTCCACGCGTTGACCGGGCTCGCCCAGATAGAGCCGCCACAACCGGTGAACGGTGTCGGAGATGAGGACCGGCGTGTCGGTGAACTCGTTGACCGACACGGTGGCAACCCTGGCGTCGAGCACCGGGAACAGCAGCATCAGCAGGGCTGGGGAGATGCTTCGGTGCTCCGCCGTCCACAACGCTGTGGCGGCGGCGAGGCACCCTCCGGCGCTCAGCCCGCCGAGGGCGATCCTCGACGGGTCGCAGCCCAGCGTCGCGGCGTGGGCGACGACCCAGTCGAGCGTGTCCTGGCAGTCCTCGATGGCTGCGGGGAACGGATGTTCCGGGGCGAGCCGGTAGTCGACGGCGATGACGGCGACCTGGGCCTCCCGCGCGTAGTGGATGCAGCGGTTGTCCTCGCTGTGCAACCCGCCGGTGACGAAGCTGCCCCCGTGGACGAACAACAGCACCGGCAGCGTCGAGCGGTGCCACCGCGCCGGCCGATACAGCCGCATCCGCAGCGTGGTGCCGTCGCGGCGTACGCCGGAGAGCTCCTGGATGTCCACGTCGTCGGCACTGCGGGTGGCCTGCGTCGCGAGGAGCTGTTCCAGTTCGCGGGCGGCTGCGAGGTCGTTCAACGTGATCCGGGGTGACAGAACCTGCATCGCCGCGAGTTCGGGATCCACGTAGCGGGCCTGGACCGTCCAGTTTGTCGTCATCGCGTCATCCTCGCCGGTACAGACGCTTGCGGCGCAGATGATCGACCGCGACGGCGCCGATGAGGATCGCTCCGACGATGATGTTGTTGTAGTCCGGCGGCACCTGGGCGACGATCAACGCGTTGTCCACCGTCGACAGCAGGAGCGCGCCGAACGCCACCCCGGTGATGCTGCCGAGGCCGCCGAACAGGCTCACGCCGCCGATGAGGACCGCCGTGACGACGTTGAGGGTCGTCGTCGCGCCACCGGCCTGCACCTGACCGGCCCCGACGCGGGCGGCGTAGATGATCCCGGCCAGTGCCCCGGTCGCTCCGGCGATCGCGTACAGGGCGAGGTCGAGCCGGGCGACCCGCAGTCCGTTCTGGACCGCGGCCTGCCGGTTGCCGCCGAGGGCGCGCACGTTCACCCCGAACCGGGTGCGTTCCAGCAGGAACCAGCACACGACCCCGACGGCGATCGCGTAGAGGATGACGTTCGGGATGCCCAGAACGCTTCCTTGGCCCAACGTCGTGAACGCCTCCGGCAGCGGCAGCACGTCGTCGCCCTGCGAAACCTGGGTGTCCAGTCCCAGCAAGATGAAGAACGTGCCGAGCGTCGCGATGATCGGCGGGACGTGCAGGTAGGTGATGACGAGGTGATTGATCGCCCCGACCAGGGCGCCGATCACGATGCCGAACACCACCGCCAACGGCCATGGAACGTCACGGACCAACAGCAGGGTGGTGCTCAGCGCACCCAGGGTGAAGACGCCGCCGACGGAGAAGTCGAGTCCGCCGCCGATGGTGAGCAGAGCCGCGCCGCACGCCATGACGAAGTAGATGACCGAACTGCGCAGCAGTTCGAGCACGTTGTCGCTGCTGAGGAACGCGTGGTTGCGGGTGAAGGCGGCGACGCTGATGACCACGATGACCAGGGCGAGGGTGAACTCCTGCCGGAGGAGCGCCCGGGACACCAGGCTGCGGTGAGCTGGGCCGGCGGCGGCACCCGGTTCATGGTTGGCGACCGAGGGTTGCTGGGTGACGGTCATGCCGCGTCCTTCTGGGCTCCAGTGGGCCGCGGATCGCCGGGAAACGCCCCGGTGATGAGCCCTACGATTTCGTCGCGGGTCGTCTCCGACGTCTTGCGGGTGCCGACACTCACGCCGAGCCGCAGCACGGTGATGCGGTCGGCGTGGGTGAAGACGAATTCGAGGTCGTGGCTGATGCAGACGACCGCCTTGCCGGCGGCGCGCAGCTCGCCCATGATCGTTCCGACCCGCGCCGACTCCTGTACGCCGAGGGCCGCGGTCGGCTCGTCGAGCAGGATGAGCGGCTTGTCCATCCGGACGGCCCGGGCGATGGCGATGATCTGCCTTTGCCCGCCGGAGAGCAGACCCACCGGGGTGTGGACGTCGCCGACGCGGACTTTCAGGTCGCTGAGCACCTTCGCCGCGTCGCGGGCCATCCGCTGGCGGTCAAGCACGATGCCCCACCGGCGCGGCAGGCTGCCGAGCGACAGGTTCTGCGCGATGTCCAGGCATTCGACGAGCGCGAGGTCCTGGTAGACGACCGCCACGCCGAGGTCTTGGGCCGTCGTGGCGGTGTGACGCAGGTCGACTGGCTTGCCGTTGACGGCAATCTCGCCGCCGTCGGCTTGGTGGATACCGGTGACGATCTTGAGCATGGTGGATTTGCCGGCGCCGTTGTCCCCGACGATCGCGTGGATCTCACCGGGCCAGGCCGAGAAGTCCACGTGTTCCAAAGCCTGGACCGAGCCGAAGCTCTTGGAGATCCCGCGCAGGTGCAGAGCCGGGCTGGTCGGATCGATCATCCCCAGCCCTGCCCGAGCAGCGTGGTGAGGTCGTCCTTGGTGCCGATGGTCTCCTTGGCGTCGATGTGCGAGGCGACCGTCTTGCCCTCGGCCTTGTCCGCGACGGCGTTGAGGATGGTCTTGCCCTCGTCGCACAGCCCCTGCAGCCAGGCCCCGTACGCGATGCCGTCCGCGACCGCCTCCTTGCCGCCGTTGTCAGCGCCGGACGCCACGAACACCACCTTGCCGACCAGCTTGCGGGCCTTGATCGCGGCTACGACACCGGGAGTCACCGAACCCATGTGGCTGGCCATGACGTTGATCTCGGGGTGGGCGGTCAGCAGGGCGTTGGCCTGGTCCAGAGCCTTTGCCGCGTCGTCGTTGGTGTAGACGGTCCCGACGACCTTGACGTTCGAGGTGGCTTTGGCGGCCGTCATGACGCCGTCGGCCCACTGCTTGGCCTGGCCGGTGTCGCTCTGCGCGAGCAGGCCGAGATTCTGCTGCCCGGGCCGCGTGGCGATCGCGTCGACGAACATCTTGCCGAGTTCGGTGTAGTTGGGCCCGACGACCACGTCACCGCCATCGCCGTAGAGGGTGCCCGTGACGATTCCCGCCTTCTGTGCCTGCTGCAGCACGGGGGTGAAGGCATCGCTGGCCGGGAACGTGATGATGGCGCCCTTCTTGTTCGCGGTCGCCTGCTGGATCTGCTGGATCATCTTCGTGGCGTCGAGGGTTCCCCCGGTCGGGCCGGTCTCGGTGAAGTCGATCCCGCGGGCCTTGGCCTCGCTCGCGATGCAGTCGCCGATGGTCCGCCAGGCCGGATACTGCGGCAACGGGTTGACGAACACCGCTGACTTCAGGGGCCCGCTCGCCACTGTGGCGTTGGTCGCGGTCGTCGGCGATCCGCTGCCCTCGTTCGGGTTGGCGGAACACGCCGCCAGGGCGGCTACGGCCAGCGTGGCGGTGATGACGAGAGGTAACCGGTGCGCGAGGTGCCGGCTTCGTCGAGACATGGGAAAGTCCTCTCAGCCGCGTGAACGGCTAGGGTGTGTGTGGAGAAGATGATCTGAGTCTCGCCATGATCAGCCCGTAACAACATCGGAACCTGGCTGAAATCGCAGGCCTCCCGTCCGCCAGATGGCGGAATCGGCTCAACGGCAGTGCAGGCGCCAGAAGATCAGGGCCGTCCGGGCCCGGTACCGCCCGACGGCCGTGCCGAGCTGGATGCCAAGCTTCTCGCCGAGCGCGTTCGCCCGGTAGTTGATGCTGCTGTGGTGCATGTGCGCCGCGGTGGCCGCCTCCCGCAGCGAGGTGGACGCGCAGATGACGTCGAGCAGATCGAGGTCTTCCAAGCCGCGGCGACCGGCCGCGATCGACGCGACCGCCCGCACGTCGGCGAGGCCGGGGATGCCGTCCCGGTCCAGGCCGTCCAACGCCAGCAGGCAGCCCAGGTCGGCAGTGTCGATCAACGCCGGCCACGTCGGGGACATGGCGGCGAAGCGCAGACCCCGGTGCGCCGCGCGCCAGGAGGCGTCGGCGCGCTCCACCGGCACGATGGGGCCGATGCAGCCGGTGACGCCGTCGGGCAGGGCAGCCGACGCCGGCAGCGACGACCCGATGACCGCGGCGGTGCTCCCGCTGAGCGCGGCCAGCACCACGAAGCCGCCGAAGGCCGCCCGCAGCTCCGACATCCGGTCAGACAGGTCGGCCCCGGCCACGACGACGACCTTGACCTGCTGACCGGGACGAAACCCGAGCAGGCGGGCCGACCGGCTGGCGTCGGGCTCGGAGATGCCGCCGCCGAGCAGATACTGCACGATCGCCGGGTCGGCCGGGCCGGACACCGGGCTGCGTTCCGGGTGCCGCCGCCGAGCGTGAGCGGCGGCGACGGCCAGCGCCATCCGCTCCATGATGAGGTCGTCCCAGTCCCGCTCGGTGTCGCCTTCGGGGCGGGCGAGCCAGACCCGCCCGATCTCGGTGTTGCCGTGCACGACCGGCCGCGAGATCGTCCGAGCGCCGATCTCCTGCGCCGGTCGACCGGCCGGCGTCATGGCGCATACGACGTCGTGGAGGTCGTCTTCCGCACCGGCGGTGGCCTCGGCCATCACAGCGGTCGCGCGGGTCACCGCCTCGATGTCGGCGTCGTGCCGGGTGAGCTGGTCGTAGAACTCGATGATGCGCAGGGCACGTTCGGCTGCGGAGTCGATCGTCGAGATCCAGCGCAGCAGCCCTTGCATGCGGGAACTCTAGCTCCATGATCGGCAAGACGGGTACGCCATACCGCCGGATGGCGGAACACCTCCCCTTCTGCCCGTTTTGACGCCGGACGTGCCGGTGGTAGGCAGGCAGGCACGACCTACATTGGGACAGGCCAGCAGAGGAGGTGTACGCGATGAGCAGGCTGACCGTGCTCGACGAGGTCGCCTGGGACGGCCGCGAGATCGCCGGCGACCGTACGGCGACACTGCTGCGGGCACTCGCCGACGCCGGACCGGCCGGGCTCAGCGCGGACGAGCTGGCCGACCAGGTGTGGGCAGACGGCTTACCGGCGAACCCTCGTAAGGCCTTGCAGGTCGTGGTCTCCCGGGCGCGCACGGCGACGGCCGCCGAGGTGATCGAACGTACTCGGCAGGGCTACCGGCTCAATCTCGCCGCGGCCGAGGTGGACGCTTGGGCGTTGCGCCCGGAAGGGCTGCGCCTGGCCGCCGAAGGCAAGTACGCCGACGCCGTACCGCTGCTGGAACGGGCAACGCCCGACGACGACGCGGAGGTCATGACCGCGCTGTTGCGTGCCCTCGCCGGCGCCCAGGGCGTACCGGCGGCGCTGGCCCGCTTCGAGCAGTATCGGGCCCGGCTGGCCGACGCGTTCGGCGTCGACCCGCCGCCCCAACTGCGCGCGCTGCATCTGGAGCTCCTCGCTGCGGACCGTCCGATCCGCAGCGGGATCCGGTACGACGTGGACCGCTTGATCGGGCGCGAGGCCGACATCGCCGCGCTGCGAACCCTCGTACGCGGCCACCGGGTCGTCTCGATCGTCGGCCCCGGTGGACTCGGCAAGACCCGGCTGGCACAGCTGGTCGCCCGCTCGGCCGAACAGCCCGTGGTCCACGTCGTGGAGCTCGCGGGCCTCACCTCCCCCGCCGGGGTGGCCGTCGAGGTCGGCGACGTGCTCGGAATTCGTGACGCGGCGGCTGGGCGTACCGGTCCGGCGCGGCCGACCGACCTGCTCGCCCGGCTGGTCGACGCGGTCGGCACGATTCCGACGCTACTCGTCCTGGACAACTGCGAGCACCTCGTCGAAGCGGCGGCCGACCTCGTCGCCACGCTGGTGAGCCGCACACCCAACCTGACGGTGCTCACCACCAGCCGGGTCCCCCTCGGCCTGCCGGCGGAGCGGACCTACCCACTGCCGATACTCCCACCCGCCGAGGCGGCGACGTTGTTCTGCGAGCGGGCGACCGCCGCCCGGCCCGACGTCACCCTGGACCCAGCCGAGGTGCGTGCGGTCGTCGACCGGCTGGACGGCTTGCCGCTGGCGCTGGAGCTCGCGGCGGCGAAGGTCCGCTCGATGACCGTCGCCGAGATCGCCCGAGGGCTCGACGATCGCTTCGCGCTTCTGCGCGGCGGCAGCCGCGCGATCCCCGAACGGCACCAGACCCTGCACGCGGTCATCGACTGGTCATGGAACCTGCTGACCGAGGACCAGCGGTTCGCGCTGCGCCGCCTGGCAGTCTTCCGCGACGGCTTCAGCCTCGACGGAGCCACCGCCGTGCTCGGCCACGACGCCCGCGAGGTCGTCGCCGAGCTCGTCGATCACTCACTCGTCGCGGTCCGGGAACAGGGACGGATACGCTTCAGGCTGCTGGAGACGGTACGCGAATTCAGCCGGATGCGGCTGTCCGACGCCGGTGACGACGAGGCGGCCGGGCAGGCATTGCGGGCCTGGGCGGCCGACGTGGCGCAGCAGGCCATGCGGCGCCTCTGCACACCGGATCAGGTCGCGACGATGACGCGGGTGCGGCAGGAGGAAGGTAACCTCGTCGACGTCCTTCGAACCGGGCTGGCCGACGGCGACGTGAGCACCGTGACGACCCTGTACGCCCTGCTGGTCGCATTCTGGCTGATCGAGGGCTCCCACGACAAGGTGGTCGGCACCGCGGCCGAGGCCGTCACGCTGACCCTGTCGGAGCCGACCCCGCCGCACCTCGCCGACGCCACCCGGATCAGCCTCGGAATCGCCGGAACCAACCAGATGATCTTCCAGGGGAAGGTCGACGAGCACCTGCTGGACCGCCTGCGGCAGCTCGGCCCGGGAACCGATCCACTCACCGCGTCGATGGTCGCCGTGCTGCTGGCCTGGTGCGCCGAACCGGACCGGCAGGTCGAACGACTCCAGCAGATGGCGGAGGATCCGGATCCGGCCGTCGCCCGGCTGGCGCTGATGTGGGCCTCGCACGCGTACGAGAATCTCGGGGATCTGGTCGCTTCCCAGGCCGCCGCCTACCGCGCGCTGGAGTTGTGCGACGACGAGCAGGGGCCGTGGATGCGTGGGCTGCTCTCGGCCACGATCAGCGGATTGGCGTTCCAGTGCGGCGATCTGCCGACCGCGGCCCGGTACGCCGAAGCGGCGCTGCCGGTGCTGCGAGCACTCGGCGCGCACGAGGATCATGCGCAGACCCGGGCCCTGCTGGCGATGCTCGCGATCCACGAGGGCCGCTTCGACGACGCCGAGCAGATCTTCGACGAAGTCGCCGGCGAGGACTCCGCCAACGCCCTGCCCAGCCCACTGGAACTGATGTGGGGTCGGGCCGAGTTGCTGCTCGCCCGCGGTGACATCGACGCCGGCCTCACCGCCTACACGCACGCGCTCGCCACGATCCGGGCGCACGGGCTGGGGCAGGCGCGGGCGGCCTTCGCGCCGTGGCACGTGTTCGCCCACGCGGCGGTGGTCGCGGCGCACGTGCGGCACGGCCGCCCGATCCACGACGGACGCGATGAGCTGTTGCACACCGCGCAGACGTCCCTGGCCCACGACGGTTTCGTCGACGTGCCGGTCCTCGGCTGCGCGCTGTTCGCGCTGGGAGTCTGGGAGCTGACGTTCGGGGATCGGGCGACCGGCGCCACGCTGCTCGCGTACGCGCAGCGGTTCGCGTACAACCGCATGCTCCCGAGTTTCGACTGGCGCTGGGCGACGTCGCTCGCGCAGCCGGCCGAGATCCCGCCCGGGGACCCGGCGCAGCTGCGCGAGCCGTTGCGTGCCGTGCTGGCCGGCGTGAGTCAGCCGATCTTGCGGTTGTAGGAGACGACCGCGAGCGGGGCGAAGATCGCCACGACCACGGCGCAGCCCAGGACCGCCCAGCCGACGTTGGACGTGACGGAGCCGGCGTTCATGAGGTCGCGCGTGGCGTTGATGACGAGCGTGACCGGATTGACCTTGACGAAGGCCTGGAGCCAGCCGGGCAGCGTCTGGGTGGGGACGAAGGCGTTGGACAGGAACGTCAGCGGAAACATGATCATCATTCCGACGCCCTGAACGGCCTGCGCCGTACGCAGCAGCGTGCCGAGCCAGGCGAAGATCCACGACAGCGACCACCCGGCGAAGACGACCAGGACCCAGCCCGCGGCGACGCCCAGCACTCCCCCACCCGGCCGGTAGCCCATGAGCAGCCCGGTGAAGATGGTCAGCGTGGCCGCGATGCCGTAACGCAGCATGTCGGCGGCCATCGGCCCGGCCAATGGCGCGATGCGGGACATCGGCAGCGAGCGGAACCGGTCGAAGACGCCTTTGTCCATGTCCTCCCGCATCTGGGTGCCGGTGGCCATGCACGCGGTCAGCGACGTCTGGGCGAGGATGCCGGTGATGATCGTCGGCAGGTAGCTCTTGACGTCCCCGGCGATCGCGCCGCCGAAGATGTAGGTGAACATCGCCGTGAACAACAGCGGCTGGACGATGACGTCGAAGAACTGCTCCGGGTTGCGTTGCATCTTCTTCAACGCGCGCCACGCCATCGCCGCCGTGTGCGTGACCGTGTCGGTCAGCGACGTGTGACTGCTCAACTGGCGCTCGGACGCGGGAATGATCATCGTCGTCATCGGGACTCCTCGGAATCGGACGCGGCATCGGTGTAGTGGCCGGTGATGGCGAGGAAGACCTCGTCGAGCGTCGGCTGGCGGACCGACGCCGTCGCGATGCCGATCTCGGCCGTACGCAACGCGATGAGCACGTCCGCGGCCCGGTTCGGGTCCGGTAGCGCGATGGACATGCCGCCCGCCTCCGGGGTGAGCGCGGGCGCCTCCCCCAGGATCCGGGCCGCCAACCCGGCCGCCTCACCGGTCCGGCTCACGTCCGTCAGCTGCACGTAGAGCGTGGAGTTGCCGACGGCCGCCTTCAGCTCGTTCGGCGTACCCTCGGCCACCTTGCGGCCACGGTCGACCACCGCGATCCGGTCGGCGAGCTGATCGGCCTCATCCAGATACTGGGTGGTGAGCAGCACCGTCGCACCGTCACGGATCAACTCGCGGATGGTGTCCCACATCTGGCCCCTGGTACGCGGATCGAGCCCGGTCGTCGGCTCGTCCAAGAAGATCAACGGCGGCCGGGAGATCAGCGACGCGGCCAGGTCCAGCCGCCGCCGCATGCCGCCGGAGAAGGTCTTGATCTGGCGGTGCGCGGCATCCGCCAGGCCGAACTTGTCCAGCAGCTCACCGGCCCGGCTCTTCGCCGGCTTCGATTTCAGGCCGACCAGGCGGCCGAAGAGCCAGAGGTTCTCCGCGGCGGTGAGGTTCTCGTCGACGGAGGCGTACTGGCCGGTCACGCCGACGAGCTGGCGGATCTGGTGGGGCCGGTCCGCGACGTCGACACCGAAGATGGTGGCCTTGCCGCCGTCGATCGTCAGCAGCGTCGCCAACATCCTCAGCATCGTCGTCTTGCCGGCGCCGTTCGGGCCGAGCACGCCGAAGACCTCGCCCATGTTCACCCGCAGGTCGATCCCGTCGACGGCGACGACGTCCCCGAAGCGCTTCACCAGCCCCGTCGCCTCGACGGCCAGGTCGCCCTGCTGCCGTTGAACGCCGGTCGTGGCGCCCTGGCGGATCGTGGTGTCAGTCAGGTTCATGCGACCACTCTGACTGATACGACTTGCAGCGTGGTTACACGCCGCCTTCACGGCTGGTTCATGTGCCCCCGACCGCTACCGCGACCGGCACCGCCAGCACCGCCGGCACCGGACGGTACGGGCGAGGCGCCGGCCTGGCGGGTCGTCCGGGGCGCTGGCCAGGTTACCCTTTACGCCGTGCCCCAGGACCACCGTCTGCCGCATCCGAGTCAGCTGAGCTGGGCGGACACCGGCCTCCGGGATCAGGCCTTCGATCCAGACACAGTTCTGGCTGTGGTGAACGATCTGGTCGCCGCGTCCGAAATCCCGTCGCCACGGGCCGACTGGCGTCTCAGGGATCTGTGGCTGGAGAACGTGTCCGCCGGGCTCGTCGAGCGGTACGGGCGGTGGGCGGTGGGTTGGCGCTGGTCACTCGGGGAAGGCGACCTCGACGGTGGACCGGTCGGCTCCTGGTGCTGCTTCGGGCATTCGGTCACTACGCCGGAAGCGACCGCGACCGCGATCTCTGCCGCCCTGGTGGAGTGGCGCGGCTGGCTCGACGACGTGGCGGAGCGGTTCGACCGGTTCCTGCCTCTTCCCGCCGATGACTTCGACGGATGGGAGCGCGCGGTCGCGCACCTGGTGACTGTGGTCGGTGACAGCACACATTACGAGTCCGGTTGGTACCGCTGCTGTATGACCGTGCTGGGCTGGTTTCTCGATGCGGCCGGGATCGAGTCCACCCGCCGGGCGGAGCTGCTCGAGCACGCCGTCGCCGGCCGCTTCAACAGTTGGGTGGAGCCGCCGCAAGCGGTTGTGGCGTCGGTCGCTGAGGACCTGGCGCGGCAGGTGACTGTTGACCGCGCCTGACCACTTGTCGGTATGGCAGCGGTTGCGCGAAACCGTCGGGTGGCGGAATGTCGTTCCACATCCGACGATACCGGTGTCCGCGATCCGTGACGGCTTCGTCGATTCCGCCCGCAGGCCCTCGAGGCACAGCCCGCAACGGCTGAGCCGGTTGCTGGCCGCGTACGACGACGTGCGGGGTGAAGCCGCCTCCGACACCGACCTCACCGTGAGCCTCCTGGCTCGCTGGAACCGGATCCTCCGCGGCGTCCCGATCGCCCAGTTCCGCCAGACTCCGGCGTACGCGAAGAACGGCCGGGAACGGTACGGGCTGCACGCCGACACCGAGCTGCGGTTCGCCGCATGTCTGGTGGAGACCGCCGATCGCGTAACACCGGTGACAGCCCGCGCGGCCCGCGCCTACCTCGATGTCGCCTTCTTCCACCCCTACGACGACGGCAATGCTCGTCTGGCTGGGCTGGTACTCCAGTTCGTGTTGCTGCGCGAGAACGTCGAACTCGACGACCTCGCGCCGATCCTCACGACGCCGCGCCGCGCCGACGACGCCGACGGAGCAGCCGACCTTGCCCGGCTCGTTCATGGCATCGCCGCGGCCACCCATCGCCGCTGGGTGCGAGCGAACAGGCACGCGACAATCGAGGCTGTGGCCGATTTCTAGCCGTGCTCCCTTGGCTCCGGTGTCGTAGCCCTGGCCGGGGACCGCCGTTCGCCCGACCCGGTATCGCATGGGCGCGAGGGCGGTCGTTCGCGGTTCAACACGTCACCTCCAGCCGTATCCGTCACGAACGCGATCACACGGCAGGGGCCTGCTCGCCGCGGGCGATCCACGCCTTCATAAGCTCGACCGCCAACCAGTGGCCGAGGATCTCCGCCTCGACGACCACCGGCATGCCGTTGCACCGGCGCAGCGGATCAGCACCCCGCGCGAGCAGGAACGCCGTCACGTCGGCATGCAGTCGGTCACCTGTCTGGACGTGACTGTCGAACTCGACGTCGATCGCGTGTCGCAGCAAGGTCAACCCTTTGCCGTCGTCATCCTCAACATCGTGCCCCTCGTCGAGTAGAGAACGCAGCGCGACAAGATCTTCTTGCTCGACCGCTTGATGAGCCGCCGACCACGTCCACACAGACCTACCCCGATCCCGAACACAAGGAAGGACGGAACAGGAAGATATCGCACGTGGGCAGAGCAGCGGTGAGCTTCGAAGCCTGCGCACTTCGCGTGCGTGGGTTCCGGGCCGCGGCACCACCACCAATTGATGCCCTACGTGGCCCGCAGGTGACCCCGGAGGGTATGCGTTTGGTCGCGCAGACGCCCTCGCGCATGGAGTACGCGTTCAGCGAGCTAGAGATGTCGTGCTGAGCGGCCCGGTGATGGTGGCGGAGACATGGGCTGATCGCTGTCGAGACACCACCGAGGCCGCCTCCCGGAGCGGGAGTGGACCACTTTCGCGTGGTGACCTGTGCTGCCAGACGGCGTCAGTCCGCCGACCTCAGGTCGAATCACCGCGTTGCGTCTCCGGTCCCGGAAACTCGCCTGTCGTCCACTCGCGACCGGGCTGCCAGCCGTTCAGTAAGCAGCCCCGCCATGGCACGCACGCCGAGGCTGATCGCCCGCTCGTCGGCGGCGAAGTCGGGGGTGCGCGGCGCGCCGTTCATCCCCGTCTCGGCGTGCAACTGTCGACTCACAGCACCACCATTTCGGCCTGCGGGCTTCGGCAGGCCGACGTCGTCGGCTCGGAGGTCGGCTGGCGGGAAGCAACGACCGGCGCGGCCCGAGGCGGCATCCCGGCTTGTCACGGCCCGGACGCCGCCCGTGCGCCCGCCGTGAGCTCAGCGGCGGGCAGGCGGTTGGATGCGCGCGCGCTCGGTCTCGGGGCGACGGTCGATGTCGCCGAGCTGGGCCTTGATCGTCGCGCGGAGGTCGTCGTAACTCGGGAACCGGAAATCGTTGAAGAGCGTGTAGCCGGTCCACATCAGGTTGGCGCAGACCTGGGCCGGGACCCGGCCGGTCGCAGCGCCCAGGCCGACCAGCGCCACCGAGCCGATGCTCCCCGGCTCCGCCGCGTTCTGCATGTGAATCGCCTGAAACGCGGCGGCGCAGGCGAACGCCACGTTCAACTTCGCGCTGACGTCCTCAGCGGAGCGCACCATGGTCGGCGTCGAGATCAGGAACTGGGGTTCGGCCGCACCGGACCGGACGCACACGGCGCTTCCCACCGGCATCGAGGCGCCGAACTGCGCCCGGATCGCCCGCTGCACCCGCAACTGGACCCCGGCGCCGAGGTGCTGCTTGATGACCGCATCAACACCGCCGTCCATCCGCCCGTGCGAGTTCGTCGGGCTGACCCAGGCGTCCACGGCCTGATTCATGATCGATCCGGATGCGATCTCGACTTCCGGGTTGTCGGCGAACGCCGAGCGCCATGCCTGCACGACTTTGGCGTTGATGTCGGTGAGGACCACTCGCACCTGCGGCTTTTCCTGCTCATTGGACATGGCTCGACTCCGATGTAGAGGGACTGTGCTCTAGCGGGCCAGAAGGTAGCACCGGGCACCGACAGCTTTCGGCAGCCGTACCTCGACCACGGAAATCGACTTCATTTGATTGACGACCGTCTTCTTGTCGGTCGATCGCCGTACGCTTCGCCGCGCCGGAACGCCCACCGGTGGGATCAGCGCTCGGGAGACTCATCGGGTTTCTTTGGCCGCCGCCACCCACCATCTCTCCGTGCCTGCGCGGCACGACGACAGATCGGGGAACGCACGATGAGCGACAGTGAACCGTCGACGCCGCCCAACCCCATCGATCCGCTCGGCCTGACCGAGCTCTTCGCTGGTGGTGGCGAGCCCTGGCTGCCGCTGCTGAAGCCGGTCATCGAGGCGAATCCGGCCGCGCCCGCGTTCATCGGCCCGGGTCGCGGCCCGCACGTCGGCCCGGTCCGGGAACTGACCTTCCAAGCCCTCAAGCCGCACCCGGCGCACAAGTGGAAGGTCGTGGTCTTCGGCCAGGAGCCCTATCCACGGCAGGAAAGCGCTACCGGCATCGCCATGTTCGACAACGCCTTCCACGACTGGGCCGACAGTCTGTTCGGCCGGACCGTCTCGATCCGCTGCATCATCAAGGCGGCGGCCATGGGCAAGTACGGCATTCCCAAGACGACCTCGATCGGCGACCTGCGGGCCCTCCTGAAGAAGGAGGACATCGTGCAGCCGCCGGAGTGGTTCCAGGCGATGCTCACCCAAGGGGTGCTGCTGTTCCACGCGGCCCTCACCACGAGCCTCGACGGGGCGATGAGCACCGAGCAGCACACCGCTTTCTGGCGGCCGACGGTCGAGCGCGTGATCGAGGAGATCTTCAAGGCGAAGCAGCACGCCGACGAGTCCGACCGGGGTGTGGTCTTCGCGTGGTGGGGCACCCACGCCCGCAATCTCAAAACCGTTGTGCTCCGGCTTCAAAAGCGCTACCCGGATGTGCAGGTGCGGCACATCGACCACGCCAATCCGGCGGCGCGGGGCGAACTGTTCTGCGACGGTGACCACTTCACGCAGATCAATGCGGCGTTGGGAGAGGTCGGAGCCGAGCAGATCGACTGGTTGCCCAGCAAGGATTGGGACCAGAACTCGACGGCCGGCAAGGGCACCGACCCCGACACCGCCAGCCGGATGGGCGCCTTCATCACCTCGACGATGGAGTTGCACAAGCTCTACCTGGAGCGGCTCGCCAGCGTCAAGGACGAGGGCCTGGTACTCCCGGCGATCACCGGCGTGTTCGACACGCCGCTGATGGACATCCAGGAGGCGATCGGCCCGGTCACCAAGGTGCTGTCCGGTCTCGACTGGTACGTGAGCCAGGCACACGAGTTCGGCCAGTCGCGAGCGGAGAAGGACACCGTCGGGCTGTCCGCCGACGAGGTGGCCGCGCTCTACCTCTACACCTGCGAGTCGGCGTTCTACCGGGAGATCAACGCCACCCTGCGCGACCCCGACCGCAGCCGCATCACCCCCTACCTGGCCTACCTCCGGCTGCTGTTCTCCGCAGTGTCCCGGCTGCCCGCCCGCACCGAACCGTTGTGGCGCGGCGTGTCGCTGGACCTACGCGCGCAATACCCGCTCGGCCAGACGGTCACCTGGTGGGGCGTGTCCTCGTGCACGTCCAAACTCGGTGTGGCGAAAGCGTTTCTCGGACATCGCGGCAAGCGCACCCTCTTCGAGGTACGTCCCGTCCGGGCGGTTGGCATCCGCAACTTCTCGGCCTTCTCCGGCGAGGAGGAGTTCATCCTCGCGCCTGGCACTCAGCTCGAAGTCACCGACGTGAAGGCCGAGCGTGGCGGCCTGTGCACGGTCCAGCTAACCGAGCTGAGCGAAGAGCCGCTCGTGGCCTGATCCGAATGACGGTCCGGTAAGGAGGCGGCAGCGCCCGGCGAGCGCAGCTGACCGGGGCGAGCTGTTCGAGGGTCACCGCGGACGACGTCCACGTCGTCCGCGGTGATGTCGATGTCATCGCACGTCAGCAGGCGCGCGTGCGCCGTCGCGAGCCGGCCATCAGCTGGACCACTACCTCGTCAGGCCGCCGCGCGCCAACTGCTCGGGACGCCATGTACGCCGGTGGAATGGCGGTTGTGGCCGTTGGCGTCCATCAGCCAGATCGTCGGGTCGGTGGTGAAGCCCGGGAGTTCCGGATCGTGTACGCCGGGGCCTTGTCCGTACGCCAGCCACCTCCCGTCGGGCGACCACACCGGGCTGATCTCCTGGACGTCGGGGGTGTTGGTGAGCCTGCGCACCGTGCCGGACACCGCGTTCACGAGCCACAGATCGCCGAGCGCTTCGATGGCGATCACTCTGCCGTTCGGGCTCCAGTCCAGGCGGTACGCCCCGGGCATCTCGTTGAGGCTGCGCATGTGGACACCGTCGGCACTGTAGACGCGGATGCCGGGGTAGACCGCCGTGGCGAAGTGACGGCCGTCAGGCGCCCACGCGGCGATGAGGTCGTTGTTGCCGTGAGTTTCTGTCAGATTCACCCACCCAGACGGATAACCCTCCCGGTGCACCGCCACGATGTCGCCACCGGATTCGGCGACGACCCATTGCCCGTCCGGCGACCAGCGCGGAAACGCAGGCCCGTACGGCGCGTCCACCAGCCATCGATCGTCGGTGCCGTCGGAGGCCATGGTGCGAAGGCTGAAACCCTGCACGTACGCGATCCTGTTGCCGTCGGGCGAGTAATCCGGCGAGGCGCCGAATCCCAACTGCATGGCGAAGTCCTGGCTGTCGAGCCCGTTCGGGCGAACGCTCTTGAGCGCCCCGTAGACACCTGTCGAGCCGTCGAACTGAAGATAGAGGATGCGACCGCCCGGCTCTGGACTGGCGGCGCTCGCTGGCGGTGCCGGCGACACGAGTAGCAGGACGACTGCCATCGCGGCGGCGGACCAGTGTCGATATCCCCGCATGGAGGGCTCCCTCGTAGTCGGTGAATCAACCACAGTAATCGATATATCGAGCACCCTGACTCATCCGCATGGCCGTCATCAGGCCGACGCTTCAGACCGGGCGGCGTCCCCAGGCTGAGATCAGCGGCGCGAGCGTGAGGTCGAGTTCGCCGGCATCGACGGCGGCGAGGTGCGCGTCGATCTCGGCGTCGTCGGCCAGCCCGGCGGCGAGCAGCTCCGCCCGGACCATCCGAACCGTCGCGGCCTCCAGCCGGTCGCAGGCGGTGCCGCCGACCGGGAAGCAGCCCGATGCTGCGACATCGACGAGGCCCGCCGACCGCAACGCCTGCGGCAATGTACGGCCGAAGCGCATGTCGGCGCCACGGCGGGTCATCAACGCCCGGAAGGCACGCCGCAGCCGGTTGGCGCGCTGTTGTGCCGGGCCGAGCTCGTCGAGGCAGGCCAGCGGCTGCAGCTCGGTGTCGGCGTCCTCGATCAGCAGCCAACCGCCAGGTCGCAGCGCCGCCACCATCGACGCCAGCGCCCGGGCCCGGTCAGGCACGTGGACGAGCACGAGCCGCGCGTGTACCACGTCGAACGTGCCCGGCTGCGGCGTCGGGTCGGCGACGATGTCGTGCCGGCGCACCTCGTACTCGCCGTGCGGGTCCAACCAGGCCGGGTTGATGTCGGTGGCCAGCACGTAACCGGCTGGCCCGACGGCGGCGGCGAGCGCCTCGGGAACACTGGGACCCCCTGCGCCGACTTCCCAGCATCGCCAGCCGTCCCTCAGCCCGAGCCGGTCGAAATGCCCACGGGTGACACCGTCGAACAACTCGGCCAGCCAGGTGAACCGCTCGCCCGCCTCCACCCGGGTGTTGTCGAGCAGGTAGCGGTGATCGGGGGAAGGCCCGGGGGCGTCCGGCTCAAGGCCGGGGTCCGGCTGCGGTGAACTCATGCCCACATCCTCACGCCCCACTCGCACGTCGTGTCCGCGCGACACGGGATGACTACGAGCGATTTACGACAGGCAAGGCACCTGGGCGACGTCGAAATAAATCGCAGACAACTCTTGTGGACGTGGGGTGGCACCATGACGCCATAGTTCCGCGAGGTCATGGGGCATGAATGCAGATCATTGAGGTGACTGAATTCGGTGTGCGTTCGGCTGTGATCCGGATGCGGCACCCTACGTCAAAGCTGCAGTTTGTGGTGTATCCGATGATTCACGTGGCCGAGCCGGGCTTCTATGCCGCGGTTACCAATCGCCTGAAACGGGCCACGGTCGTAGTCGTCGAGGGCGTTGGCGGCGGTGCGAAGAAACGCTCACTGCTGGCGTCCGCGCTCATGCTCAGCTATCGGGTGCTGCGGTTCAACCGACGGATGACGTTGGTAGAACAGAATATCGACTATGCCTCACTGGATGCGGATGTGGTCAACCCTGACGTCAGCCTGGAGGAGTTCGCGAACGGCTGGCGCAGAGTGCCATTGACGCACCGGTTGATGGCATGGTGCGTGCTGCCGCTCGTCATCGTGGTCCGCCTGTTCGGAGGGACCAGGATGGTGTGGTCGCAGTCGATGGAGCAAAACGATCTGCCCACACCGGAAGAGGAGGACTTCGCGGAGGCGATGCCTGAACTCGATGCGGCCTTTGGCGGTGTGCGTGACGAGCGACTGTTGGACGCCTTGTCCCGGCTGCATGAGCAACGTGGGACCGAGCCGATCGACGTGGCGGTGGTCTATGGAGCTGGTCACGTTCCAGCCGTCGTGGCTGGTCTGATGAAGCGGCACGGATACCGAGTCCGTTCGGCTGACTGGCTGACGGTCGCGGCCCTGTAGGTTTCGATGCGAGAGACGCATCGGGCGTACGAGCCAAGACGGGGCTGCGAGACTGCTCGGGTGCAGGCATCGAAACGACCTCGTCGCCGTCGCGTTCTCCTCATCTCGCTTGCCTGCGTTCTGGCTCTCGCCGCCGCAGCGTACGTCAACAACAGCTCATGGCTGGCAGGAAACGACGGTCGCGCTCCGCTGCTACTGGCGCATCGCGGTCTGGCGCAGACCTTCGACGTCGCGAGCGTCGGCAACGACACCTGCACCGCCGAGGTGATCTACCCGCCTGAGCATCCATATCTGGAGAACACGATCGAGTCGATGCGCGCGGCCTTCGACGCGGGTGCCGACATCGTGGAGTTCGACATCCAGGTGACCCGGGACAACCGGATCGCCGTCTTCCACGACCATGAGCTGGGCTGCCGCACGAACAGCACGGGCAGGGTGCGCGATCACACCCTCGCGGACCTGCAGATACTCGACGTCGGTTACCGCTACACCGCCGACGGCGGGGCCAGCTTTCCATTTCGCGGCAAGGGCATCGGCAAGATGCCGGCCATTGAGGACGTGCTGACCGCGCTCCCTGGCCGCGAGTTCCTCATCGACGTCAAGAGCGGCGAACCGACCGAGGGCGAAGTCCTCGCGGGCTACCTCGCCACCCTGCCCGCCGACCGCCTCACGAAGATCAGCGTGTACGGCGGCGACGAGCCGATCGCGGCGTTGACGGCCCGGCTGCCGCAGGTACGCGTCATGTCGAAAGCGATCATGAAGGACTGCCTGCTGAAGTACCTCGCCGTCGGCGCGACCGGATACGTTCCGGACGCCTGCGCCCATCGGCAGCTGCACATCCCGGAGGCGTACGCGCCTTATCTGTGGGGCTGGCCGACCAAGTTCGTCGACCGGATGGCGGCCAAGGACACCCGTGTGGTGCTCGTGGCCGGCGACGGCGGGTTCTCCGAGGGCTTCGACTCGGCAGACGACTGGCAACGGCTGCCGGCCGGCTTCAGCGGCGTGATCTGGACCAACCGCATCGACCGGGTGGCCACGTTGCGTCCAGCGCCCTAACAGCTGGGCCCAGGCAGCCCCCATCGCGATTCGCATCCCGCCCGCGTAGCCAGCGGGCATGCCGGCTCTCCGCTGAAGCGCGTCGGCTGGCGGGCTCGCAGAAGCCACGCGAATCTGGGCGATCATGTCAGGCGGCCGAGGCGCGCCCCCGTGTCTTGCGTATGCGCCGCCTCAGGAGCACCCAGCCGATGACCGAAGCGATCATCAAGGGACCTGCGACCGCGAGCACGGTGAGGATGCCGTATCGCGGCGGGTCGGCGGGCCGAGTCAGGCCGCCGGCGATGGCGGAGTCGGAGATGTCGATGGACATGAGGTTGTCGGGCGCGGTCAGGAGCACCTCGGGGTCCTTGTCGGTCAGCCGCCACAGCTCGACTGAGGCCACGGCTTGATAGTGCGTCTCTGGACGGCCACCGGTCACAGTGTTGCGCGCTCGTTTGTAGGCGGCGACGACGGGCTGCGGGCCGATCCAGCCGAGCAATCGAACGGCGGCCAGTTCCGATCCTTCCACCGACCACGCTCGGCCGTTGGCGGTCGCCGCCGGCTGGCCGGACAGGATCGTGGCCAGGTCGATGCCACGCAACTGCCAGTGCCCGTCCGCGAGCGTCACCGTCATGAGCCGGCCGTCCGGCGCCCACGCACCCTTTCCCGCCAGCCAGGTCGAAGGTCCCACATCGATCCGGCCGACCTCGGTGAGGTCTGGTCGAACGATGATGATCTTCCCTTCGTTCAGGTACGCCCACTGCCGGCCGTCGGGGGCGAAGGCGACATCGAAGCCGCGCGCAAAGGATGCCGGATCGACCGTGGACACCGCCCGGAACGAGCCGTCGGGAACGTCGACGAGGCCGATCTGCGTGCTGCCACGGTTGACCAGCACAGCGAGCGTACGCCCGTCCGGCGACCATGCCATCGGCGTCACATAATCACCAGCCGAGAACCCTTTGAGCTTGACCTTCCCACCAGTGCTCAGGTCCAGCAGGGATGGTGTGCCGGTGATGCCGGAGGGCAGCGCGAGACTGCGCCCGTCCGGCGAGAGGAGCACGTCCTCGCCGGCATGTGTCTCGTAGCCGGTCACACGCAGCATCCGGTACACGTCGGAGGTCGCTCCGACGACCGCGAGGTCGCCTTCGTTCTCCAGCAGCCGTTCCGGGTGGTCCGGGGCGAATCCCTGCCCACCGAACAAGACCGATGCGGGCCCAGCCGGGCTCCCCGTGACGCTCGGCCAGAACGCGGGCGGGAAGGCGAGCCGGTCCGGGATCGACGGTTGAGTACCCGTCGTTCCGGCCGGCGGGGCGTCGGCCGAGAAAACGCCCGGCACGCCACTGATGGCCAGCAGGATGAAGACTGCGACAGCCGTCAACGCCACGCTCCATCGCCTGCGCCGACGCCGACGAGCGGTGCGCAGCGCAGGCTCGTAGACGGAGTACGCGGGGACGGCGTCGGCCTCGGCTCGCAAGGCGTCGCGCAGCTGGTTGATCACGATGACACCTCCGAGGTGAACCCGGCCGGAAGGAGAACACGCAGGCGCGCGAGCGCGTCGTGGGCCTGCCGTTTGACGGTGCCGACAGCGCAGCCGAGGACTCGCGCGGTCTCCGCCTCGGTGAGGTCGTCGTAGAACCGCAGCACAACGACCGCCCGTTGGCGGGGTGGCAACTGCGCGAGCGCCTGCACGAGGGTCACCCGGTTCACGACGTCCGCCGCGACGTCTTCGACCCCGCGACGGTCCACCGGTTCGCCGGACAAGTGCTCGGCAGGTCGGCGCCGCCGCCACCACGAGATCTGCTCTCGATGCATCGCCTGACGCACGTACGCCACCGGGTTGCCGTCGCGTACGCGCCGCCAGTGGCGGTAGGTACTGGCCAGCGCGGACTGCAACAGATCCTCAGCCAATTGGTGGTCGCCGGTCAGCAGATACGCCGTGCGAGACAGCGCCGGCGAGGACATCGCCACGAACTCGCGGAAACCATCGTTGGACCTCACACCTATGCAAACGCGACCCCGCCGCCGGATGGTTGGGTCACGTTCAGCCCACCGAAGGGGCCGTCACGTGCCTGGCGGTGCCAGGGCGGTGAACCAGCTGTCCGCGGGCGAGCGGCGGTCGCCGAGCGCCTTGTCGAGATCCTGCTGTGAGCAGTGCTTGGCCAGGCCCGGAATGAGGCATTGGTGATCGCGTTCCGGGCCGTAGAAGCGGGTATTGACGACCTCCACGGGATCGAGTGGCGGCGTGAGGCAGATCAGTTGTTCGATTCGGGGTTCGAGCGCTGCCGCGAGCTGACACAGGTAGGCACCGTGCCCGGTACCGACGAGCCGGACGGGCAGGCCAGGCCTGCCGAGGCTCGGCTCGGAGCGCACGAACTCCACCGCCCGCAGCACGTCGTGGACGCGGGCGGCGCCGAGGCTGTCGCCGACGCCTATCAGGTCGCTCACCAGCTTGAACGTCGTGCCGTAGGTGGCCTCGAAGCCGAATTCGTTGATCTGGTGCGCTCGCAACGAACCGGTCGCCCGCACGTCCAGAACGACGACGTGCCGGCCGGCGGCGGCCGCCCGTTCGCAGGCGGCTTGGTACGCGGGGAGGTCGTCGGTGCCGCGATCGAGCACGAGGATGTCGATGCCGTCGGCCGGGCCGGGTGGGTCGAAGACGACGGCGGCGTTGATGATGTCGTGCTCCGGCCACCAGAACGCCTTGCGGACGCCCGGCTTGCGGTCCGGCCACCAGCGCGGGTAGAACTCGGGACCGGGTTCGCGGCCGAATCGCTGGCGTTCCCGCAGCCAGGACAGTCCTTCGCCGGGGTCGGCCTGGGCCAGCCGTTCGCGGTTGAGGTCGAAGACCTGAGGGCTTTCGGGAGCGTCCCAGACGATCTGGCCGGTACGTGTGCATCGCAGATCTGCGGTGCTGAGCAGCGACGGCTCGTTCTCGGGGAACTCCGCCCGCCCGCCGAGGTGACGTGCGAAGAAGCGGACCGCCGCGGTGGCCAGGTGGGGATGCAGGCCGTGGTCGTGGTCGCCGCGTACGTGCCGAAGTGTGTCCGGCGGCGCGCCGAGCAGGTCGAAGATCCGCTGGGTGCGTGCCACCGTCCGCACCGCTCCTTCGACGGGGAAGAAGTCGTAGTTCGCCGACATCACCAGCGTCGGCTTCGGTGCCATCGCGATCAGGAAGTCCTCGTGATCGAGGCCGTGGAGGACGCCGCTGGGGATGATCTGCTCGGGATCCTGAGCTTGTCCGGACCGCTGGTAATGCTCGCGCGAGCTGATGAAGCAACTGGGGGCCGCGGCCGCCAGCCGCGGTTCGGTCAGCATGAGCCAGGTGGTGAGTGTGCCACCGCCGCTGTTGCCGGCGACGCCGATGCGGTCGGGGTCGACCTCTGGGCGGGCGGCGAGGTAGTCGAACATGCGCCGGGCGTCGGAGACGAAATAGCGGGCGATGGAGTCGCCGGCCCACCAGCATTGCACCCCAGCGTGCGAATGTTCGAACACGTTGGCCGGGATGATCTCGCGGCCGTCAGAGTCGAGATAGCTCTTGCGCTCGCCCTGCCCGATGGTGTCGAACGTCAGCGTGACCAGGCCCGCGCGGGCGAGCCGAGCGCACATCGCCTGGTAACGCGATGCCGCCTTGCCGGTGTCGGCGTGTCCGCAGAGGAACAGCACGGCCCCTGCCGGTGCGCTGAGCGGCTCCGGCAGGTAGAGGTTGGCAGGGATGAGGACTCCGGAGCCGACGTCGACGAGCAGCTTGTCCACGCGGTAACCGTCCCCGCGCACCGAGCCCGCGGGCTGGGCGGTGGGGACCCGCCGGTCGCCCGGCAGGTCCCCTCCCAGCGCGTCCAGGGCCAGTCGGCGCAGCTCCCACTGCCGCCGCCGTACGTCGTCCGGCGTGAGCAGCTGGTCGTTGGCCGCGCGTCCGGCCGCGAGCAGCTGTCTGGTCCGGCGATAGACGTTGTGCTGAACCTGGAGCGACGGATCCCACATCCCGTCGAGGAACGCGCTGAACCCTGGCGCCGTTTCGGCGTCAGCCATAGGTGCCTACCGAGTTGGCGCCCGTCACGCCGGTGGCGGGATTACCCCACCGGACGGCGGGCCCGGTGACTGTGGACGCCTTGGTGTCGTTGGTGGTCCCGTCGCCCTTGGCGCCGAAGTCGGTTTTGCCGTTGAAGGTGGGGTACGCGTCGGCGAGGGCGGCTCTAGGCAGGTAGGTCACGGCGGCCGGCGCGGCGCCGCCGATCAGCGCGGAACGCCGGGCGACAGGTCTGGTGGACACGGAGGTTCCTCCTTCACGACTCGGACGTGTGTGTGGGCACATCACGGACGAGGCGGGATCACTTGAGCGCGCCGGCGACCATGCCGGCCTGGATCTGGCGTTGGAAGCTCAGGTAGACGACGAGGACGGGCAGGATCGAGATGGTCAGCCCGGCGAACAGCGCGCTCCAGTTCCCGGCGTAGCCCTGGCTGACCGCCAGGTTCGCCAGTCCCTGCGTGAGCACGTACTTGTCCGGGCTGGACTGCAGGATCAGCGGCAGCAGGTACTGGTTCCATTGGCCGAGGACGACGAAGATGCCCACGCTGACCAACCCGGGCCGGGCGACGGGGAGCATGATCCGCAGGAAGGTTCCCCAGTGGCCGCAGCCGTCGATGAAGGCGGCTTCGGCCAGCGCCGCGGGCAAAGTGCGGAAGTACGCGGTCAGGAAGAACACCGCGAACGGCAGGCTGTAGACGGAGTAGATGATCGCGAGCCCGATCAGCGAGTCGGCCAGGCCCAGGCCACGGGCGATGAAGAAGAGCGGGACGATCGCCAGGAACGTCGGAAACGTCATGCCCGCGACGAACAGGTAGTAGACGGCGCGGTTGCCGCGGAACGAGTAGCGGGCGACGACGTAGGCGACGAGGGCTCCCATGCTCAGCGTCAGGGCCGAGCCGAGAGTCACCACGACGGCCGTGTTGAAGAAGTAGCGGCCGATTTCGGCCGTGGTCCACGCCTCCACGAAGTTCTCCCACCGTGGTGTGGCGGGCAGACTCCACGGGCTGGCGAGCACCTCGTCGCTGGTCTTGAACGAGGACAGCACCGCCCACGCCAGCGGCAGCACGACCATCGCGGCCCAGGTCAGCAGGATCCCGTGGGTGAAGACGTTCAGAGCCGTGCCGCGGAGCGTCCGATCGCTCGCGGGGCCCGAGGGGGCGCGCCGCGTACCGGCAGGAGTGGCCCGTGGTGCGGCGGGGTTCTGCTCGTCGACGGCGGGCGCCGAGGGTGCGTTCAGGCTCATGGCGGTCCCTAATACTCGATGCGTTCACGACGGGTGAGCCGCAGCGACACCCAGGCGAACAGCAGGGTCAGCAGCAACAACGCGACGCCGATGGCGGTGGCGTAGCCGAACTCGCTGTCCTGGAAGGCGGTGAGGTAGAGGTAGTTGCCGAGGACCTGGGTGGCGTTGTCCGGGCCACCCGAGCCGCCGGCCGCCGACATGACGTTGACGATGGCGAACATGTCCAGGGCGTGGATGCCGAGGTAGACGCCTGCGACCTGCACGGTGTCCCAGATCAGCGGCAACGTCAGCCGCCAGAACGTCTGCCAGCGGGTGGCGCCGTCGAGGCGGGCCGCCTCGAACAACTCCACCGGGATCACGCTCATCGAGCTGGTGAACAAGACGACGTAGAAGCCGACCGACAACCACACGATGACAGCCAGGATGGCGGCGTACGCCGACGATTTGTCGCCGAGCCAGTTCACCGCGTCGATCTTGGCCACGCCGAGCAGGCCGTTGAGCAGCCCGCTCGGCGTGGGGTCATAGACGTTGGCGAACAGCACGCCGACGACGGCGATCGACAGCACGTGCGGGAAGAAGTAGGCCACGCGGTAGAACGCGCCGCCGCGGACGTTCAACGTGCCGCCGCGGGCGCGGTAGCGACCGACCCGGATCATCGTGGCGAAGAACAGGCCGAGCGCCAGCGTGACCACCGGGATCACGACGACCGCGATCACGTTGTGCCACAACGAGATCCAGAAGATGTCATCGTGCACCAGCCGCGTGTAGTTGGCGAGGCCGACGAAGTTCCGCCGCGGTGACAGGCCGTTCCAGTCCGTCAGCGAGATGTAGAACGACTGGGCATACGGCGAGACGACCAGCACGCAATAGAGGATCACCGGCACCGCGAGGGCGGAGACGATGAAGCCGCGACTTCCCGCACGCATGATCAGGCGTCCTCGTACTTCGGCACGGACGGGTCGTTGCGCAGCGTGTCGGCCATCTTCTGGCAGCGCTCGGCCCACTGGTCCGGGTTGATCTCCTTGGTCATCAGCGCGCTGGTCGCCGCGGACGCCTCCTGCTGGAGCTTGGAGTACCAGGTGCCGTAACGCCAGTAGAACGTGTTGGTGCCCGACGCCGCGAGCGCGTCGCGGATCGACTGCAACCCGCTGCCGGCCTGCTCCGGCGTGTACCCGGCGAGGCTGGTCAGGGTTTGCGTCTGCTTGGTGAAGTTCTTCGAGGCGGTGGGCGAGAGCAGGATGCGCAGCAGCTCCAGCCCGCCGTACGGATTCTTCGCCGCCGACGGCACGATGTACCCTTCGCTGCCCATGCCGCGGATGGCCGCCTGCGGCATGGCGTCGCTCTTGTCCAGCGACGGCGGGGACGCGATGACCATGTCGAAGCCCTTCGGGGTGACCGTGCCCAACTCACTTTCCAGCCACGAGCCGCAGGGGATGAACGCTGCTCGGCCCTTGGCCCAGTAGGTCTGCGCTTGAACGTGTGTCAGGCCCGACGTGCCGGGCATGAGGTAGCCCTTTTCTGCCAGCTGATACATGGCGTTCGCGGCCGCCAGGACCGCAGGCTGCTTCCAGCTGTCCGGTGCGAGGCTGTCCAACGACTTGCGGACAGCCGATCCGCCGGCCTTGATCGCCATCATGATCAGCGGGGTGAGGATGTAGCTGGGAGTCTTGCCCTGGTAGGTCCAGGGCGACATGCCGGTCGCCTTGATCTCCGCACAGAGATCGAGCATCTCGGCCCAGGTCGTCGGATAAGTCCAGCCTTTGGCGGCGAACAACGACTTGCTGTAGTACAGGCCGTGAACCGTGTAGGTGTAGTAGAGGATGTGCGGCTTGCCTTTGAAGGAGCCCTGCTCGACGAGCCCTGGCAGCAGCGTGTCGCGTACTGTCTTGCCGCCGCCGTCGATCGCCGGGGCGTCCAGGAGTGCGGTGAGATCCATCAGCTGGCCGTTGTCCACGAGCGGCGTGAAGGCGAGGGCCCCGGAGCCGGAGTTGTCGATCAGATCGGGCACGTCGCCGGAGACGAACCGCGGCTGCAGTTGTTTGCCGAGGTCCTGGCCACCGGTGTGCTTGATCTCCGCCTTGGGGAAGCGCTGCTTGTAGACCGCCTGGGCGTCGAGCACGTACTGGTCGCCGTAGCCGCCCTTGAAGATCACGGTCTCCACTGGTTTGTCAGCGGGTACGCCCAGCGGGTTCTCCGCGGTCACCGCGGCCTGCTTGCCGGCCGCGCTGGTGCTGTTGCCGTCGCCGGAGGAGGTGGCGCAGCCGGCGAGGGCGTTCGTGGTGAGGGCTGCGCCGAGGGCGGCGCCCAGCGTCAGCACGGATCGGCGGTTCAGTCTGTGAGCGTCGTCGGTCATCTGTCTGCTGCCTTTCGTCTCAAGCGGGGCGGTCATGCGGTGAGGGTGACGGTCACGCCATCGCGGCCGGACACGGAGGTGCCGGGCAGTGGACGCAGGATGAGGTTCAGGTCCGCCGGTGTCGCCGCGGTGGGCCGGAACCGCACGGGGACGGTCACCTCGCGGTGGCCGGGGGCGATCACGGCGACACCGCTGAGGCCGTCGTAGTCGACCCGGTGGCGGGCGGAGCCGTCGAGGTCGTAGCGCACGACCAGTGGTGCTGCGAGATCGTCGCCGAGCCGCCGGATCGTCACGGTCGCGGTCCCACCGGGGCGTACCATCCGGCGATCGGCGTAGAGCACGACCTTGGCCGCGCCGGCGTGCGGACGGATGTCGAGCGCGACGTCCTTGGTGGCGCCGGCGGTGTCGATGATCGGGTCCTGCGGGCTGACCGCCCAGAGGTCGCCTTGGACGTTGCACAGCGTCGGGTCGCCGGCTCCCTCGACGCCCGCGAGGAACGGCCCGGCGAGGTTGCCCTGCAGCATGGCGTCGTCGAACTGGACGTTTCCGTATTCGGGCAGGACGGTGACCAGCCCGGACCAGATCTTGACGAACGGTTCCGTGCGGGGGGTGTCGCGCAGCGCGGTGAAGGCGACCCGCTCGAACGTGGTACGCAGTCCGTCGTAGCCGCGCTGTCCGTAGACGTTGACGGTGCCAGGCGAGTCGCCGGCGTCGAAGACGCAGTCACGGAAGACGACCGTGCCCTGCTCGGCGGGGCCGCGAGCGCCGGGCTGGACGTGCACGACCGCGTCGCCGGTCGGACCCATGTAGCAGCGCTCGACCAGGACGGAAGCGGGGGTGCTCTCGGGTCGATAGCGCATCAGGTTGATCTCGAAGCTGTACTTCTTGTTGCCCGCGAACACCGTGTCGCGGACGACGACGCCCCGGATCGGCTGAGACAGCGTGTCGGGTTCGAAGTCGATGCCCGCCTCCGGCGCCGTGCCCTGAGTGTTGATCAGCGCGCAGCCCTCGATGAGCAGCCCGTCGGCGGCGATGACGCTGATCGCGTTGCGCTTGTTGTCGTCGCAGACGACATTGCGGATCGTGACGTTCTTCGACCCGGCGCCGAGGATGATGCCGTCGCCGGGCGCCCCGCGCAGCGTCATCCCCTCGATGGTGACGGACTCGCTGGTGCCCATGCGGACGATCGATCGCCACTCGCCGGTGTACTCGGGCTTGTTCATCACACAGGTCGCGCCGTAGCCGACAAGCTTGATGTCATGGCGCTCATGGATACGCCAGATGCCGTCGCGGGTGTCGGGGAAGCCGCCTGGCAGACCACGCAGCACGACGCCGTCCTCGAGGATGACGGTGAGGTTGTCGCGCTGAATCCACAGCGGTCGGGTGATCCAGTCCTGCCCGACGTTGTCGATGATGACGACATCGGCGCCGCTGTTCAGCGCGCCGGTCAAGGCGTCGGTGGCGTCTACCGGGTCGAAGCCGAACTGCGAGGCGCGGACGACCGTGGCGTCCTGGCTCGGCGTGGCGGCGGCGGCACTTGCCCGGGTGGCGCCGTAGAGCGCGGGCAGGACCGCGGCCATCCGTAACATCATCCGGCGGGAAACGGTGGGGTTATTCGGCATGGATGTACTCCAGAAACGTCGAAGTTCAGGGAGCGGTAGCGTTAGACGATCTTCTTTCGAACCCGGTCCGGCCAGGCAAGCTCGACGCCGAGGCGCCCAGCCAGGACACGCTGGTATTCGGTGAGGTGATCCGGTTTGCCGCGAACCGCGCGCGGTGACTGCCCGGTGGTGAGGCAGTACGCGGCCAGGGCTCCGGCGGCCTCCCCGACGTTCCATTCCACCGGATGCATTCGGTAGCAGCCGTTGGTGATGTGGGTGGTGCCGATGTTCTTCGCGGCCGGCAGGAGGTTCTCCATCCGCACCGGAAGAAACGCGCCCAAGGGGATCTGGAAAGGGTGACTCGCAATGTCCACATAGGTGTGTGGTACGCCCGAGCCGGTGCTGGGATGCAGGTCGATGCGGTAGCAACCGATGCCGACGGAGTCCTCGAATATCTCCGAGCCGGCCGGCCTGCCCGAAGCCTCGCGGGCTTCGACGCCGACATGCTCCTCGGTGACGGTGAGGTCGGCGACGATCCTGCGGGACTCCCGGATGTAGGGACGCTGGGCGAGCCACTGAAGCCGAAGCTCCGGATAGCCCGCGCCGCCGTCATGCCGAGGCGCCTCGGTCTGCATCCAGTAGAGCAGCGACAGGCTCAACTCCTTGGCGGCGTCGATGCTTCGCTGCTTCTCGGCAGCGTCGACGCCGATCAGCGGGCCGAGAAAGTAGTCGTTCTGCGGCCAGTTGACCAGAGTGATGTCGCTGGCCAGGAAGCCTGGCTCCAGGTTGCGGGCCGACAGGATTCGCCGGTAGGTCCAGCGGTCGATCGCGTGACCGCCGGTGAGGGAGGCCGATTCGGCGACGAGCGGCTGTGTTCTGGCTTCGAGGGTGATGGGAACGACATCGGTCCACGACAGCAGTGGTCCAGGCCAGAACTCCGGCGTGTAGCTCCGCCAGAAGTCGTAGTCCTCCGGGCGGTCGATGGTCCAGTTCTCGCCATCGCGGTAGTCCATGGCGAAACACCACGTGATGGCCTGCTGGTCAAGAGGTTGCGGCGGGCCCGCAAGGGCGTGCATCTCCCCGGTGGTGGCCTGGCTCTCGGCCCCGGTGACCCACTCGGTCCCCGACAGCTCCAGCAGGTCGCCTAGCTCCGTCGCGTCAAGGACGTAATCGGCGACGACCGTGACCGTGCCCAGCTCCTCCGATGTGAAGGTAACGGACGTGATCCGATCACCGTCGGTAGTGACGTGCTGTGGCTGCGTGCCGGTCAAGACGGTCAGCCGGCCGCAGGTCACGTAAGGCGCGAGCATGCCGTCGATCGCGGCGAGCGCCGCCTTGGGTTCGAAGCACAGCGGGCTTACCCGGCCTCCACCGGGGCTGAGAGCGTCCTGCGCTCGAGCGGACTGGCTCAGCGGATAGAAGCGCCGGTAATAGTCTCGGATCTCTCTGCGCAGCGTGCGGTAGCTGCTGGTGCCGCCGAACGTCTCGATCCAGTGGTTCTCGTCCGGCGGCACGGCCTGGGACGTGAGCTGGCCACCCAGCCACGGTGACTCCTCGGTCAGCACCACCCGCTGGCCGAGGCGGAGCGCGGCGAGCGCAGCGGCGACTCCTCCGGTGCCGCCGCCCACCACCAGGATCGGTGTTTCGGTCTGCATCTGTCGGCCTCCCGACTCCAGGACCTGCTTGCGAGCTAAAGCGCTTCCAGCTTTGGCTAAAGCGCTTTAGCGGATGCTAGGCTCACCGTATGACGTTGTCAATGCGCGCGGGTCTCCGGAATGGACACGGCGACCTCCAAGGGCAGGCAGGCAGGCATGAGTGAGCGCCAAAGGACCGGGCGGCGGCGGGTGACCCAGCAGGACGTGGCCCGCGCGGCCAACGTCTCCACCGCCATCGTCTCGACCGTCGTGAACAACAAGGCCGACACGCTGCGAGTCAGCGAGCAGACGCGCGCCCGGGTCTGGCAGGCCATACAAGATCTGCGATACGTGCCCAACGCGGCCGCCCAAAGCCTGGCCGGCGGGCGTAACCGGCTCATCGGCGCGTTCACGTATCAACGCCTCTTCCCCTGGGAGAGCCGGGACTTCTACTACGAGTTCCTGCTCGGTATAGAGGAGGAGGCGGAGCAGACGGGGCACAACCTGCTGCTGTTCACCGGCGCACGCAACGACGCCGGCGAGCGGTCGATCTTCAACCACAACACCAACCTGCTCGAGCTGGCCGACGGCGCGATCCTCGTCGGCGGACGCATCGACGGCGACGAGATCCAGCGGCTGGCCGAGGAGAAGTACCCCTTCGTGATGATCGGACGACGCGACGCCGCCGGGCCGAAAGTCTCCTGGATCGCCGCCGACTACACCGCCGCCACGCAGATGGTCGTCGACCGGTTGCATGCCTTGGGGCACCGCACCATGCTGTTGGTGGTCGGAAGCCGCACGCACGAGACGGTGCTGGAGCGGCGCGCCGGATTCCAGGCGGCCCGGCGGCGGCACCGGCTGGGCGACCGGGCGCAGACGGTGGTCTACGGCGAGCCGAATCCCGACCTGCCCGAAGCCAAGTGCGTCGCCGACGAGGCCGAGGTACTACGGTTCGCCCGCGCGGCGGGGGCGACGGCGGTCATCGCCGAATCGTCCTATGTCATTCACCGCATCTACCAGGCGGCGCTCGCTGAGGGCCTGCGCATCCCGCAGGATCTGAGCCTGGTCGGGCTAGGCGACCATGGCGACCGGCAGAACGTGCTCTCCCCCGACCCCGCCCTGACCCTGGTGCACACGCCGAGCCGGCTCATCGGCGCCACCGCCGTACGCACGCTGCTGCGTCGGCTCGACGCGCCGGAATCCAAGCCCGACCAGATTCGAATCCCATGCGAGCTGTCCGAGGGGACGACCGTCGCGGCGCCGCCGCGCAGAAGGGCTGGCCAGTGAACATCGGAGTGCAACTATATTCCGTCCGCGCCGACCTGCAGGCAGGCACTCCGGGTGACGTGCTGGGCCGCCTGGCAGCGATGGGATACAGCCTGGTGGAGCCGACCTTCGGGCTGTTGAACGGCGACGCGCTGGGCTTTCGCCGAGTGCTCGACGACCTCGGCCTGACCGCGAGCTCGCTCCACGGCCCGGCATTGGGACCGCTGCGCCCCCAGGTGGCCGAGGCTGCCCACGCGATCGGCGCCGACACCGTGGTGGTGCCGGTCATTCCCGACACCGACTTCGCCACCGCGGCCGGCGTCGCCCGCTCGGCGGAGCGGCTGGCAGAGGCGGCGGATTCGCTGACCGCTCTGGGACTGCGGCTCGCGTACCACAACCATCACTGGGAGCTGGCCAGCCGCCCGGGAGGCCAAGCCGGTCTGGAGTTGCTCGCCGCGCTGCTGCCACCCGAGGTGGGACTGGAGGTCGACGTCTACTGGGCGGCCGTCGGCGGCGCCGACGTGCCCGCGCTCCTGCGCGACCTGGGTGACCGGGTGCGGTTGCTGCACGTCAAGGACGGACCCGCCACGGTCGACGACGCCATGACCGCTGTCGGGTCGGGCACGCTACCGATCCGGGAGATCCTGGCGGCCAGCCCGGAGGCGCTTCGCATCGTGGAGCTGGACCGCTGCGACGGCGACGTGTTCGAGGCGCTCGCCGCATCCTTCGCCTACCTCAAGGAGCTGCCGTGAAGCCGGTCGGCGTCGCTGTGGTGGGCTGCGGCACGATCAGCCACCAATACTTCACCACCCTGGCCGCGCGACCGGAAGTCCGGATCATCGCCTGCGCCGATCTCGACCTCGATCGTGCCGCGAAAGTCGCGCTCGACCATGCCGTGCCGGTGCACGGCGACCTGGCAACGGTGCTGGCCCATCCCGAGGTGGAGCTCGTGGTCAACCTCACGATCCCCGCCGCCCACGCACCGGTCGCGCTGGCGGCCATCCGTGCCGGCAAACACGTCTACACCGAGAAGCCGTTCGCCGCGACGCCTGCCGAGGCCGCCGAGGTGCTGGCGCAGGCCGCGGCTGCCGGGGTGCTCACGGGCGGCGCGCCCGACACTTTCCTCGGCGCCGGTCTGCGAACAGCGGCGCGGGTCGTGAGCGACGGTGAGATCGGGGACCCGCTGTCGGCGATCGTGCTGATGCAGGGACCGGGTCCCCATCGCTGGCATCCCGATCCGGAGTTCCTGTTCGGACCGGGCGGCGGCCCGCTGTTCGACATGGGACCCTACTATCTGACCGCGCTGGCAGTCCTGTTCGGACCAGTCACGCGGGTCAGCGCCACGGCTCGCAAGGGATTCACCGAGCGGGTCATCGGGCAGGGACCGCGCGCCGGGCAGACGTTTCCCGTCGAGGTGGCCACCCACGTCACGGCGCTGCTCGAGTACGCCGGTGGCCAAGTCGCCACTGTCGTGTTCAGCTTCGACTCGCCCCTATCGCGACAGGGCTTCTTCGAGATCACCGGTACCACGGCCACGCTTGCCGCGCCCAACCCCAACAAGTTCACCGGGCCGGTCCAGATCCGCCGCGCCGGGGACTCGGAGTGGACGGACATCCCCGTGCCGGAGGCAGACGACGGGCGCGGCATCGGTGTCTGCGATCTTGCCCGCGCGATCCGCACCGGCGAACGACACCGGGCCAGCGGCGAGCTCGCGGCCCACGTCGTCGACGTCATGGCGGCGATACAGGAGTCGGCCGAACGGAGTGCGATCATCGAGTTGTCGAGTCCCTGGAGGCCATGAGCCGAACCGAGGTCGCGTCGCGACGCGCGGTGCCGCCGGTTCGGGGATCGCAGCCGCGACGTGGCTGTTCGAAACGCGCTGCTGCCGCAGCTGACCTGCCCTGGATGAACCGGTCCGCGTCTTGTGAGGTGCGGGCCGGTTGGTCTGTGCTGCCGTCCGATATGGCGCGTCTGCCACTCGTGACAGTAGACGCGCACCGGTGTTCCGGCTGACCGTGCTGACGGTCGGCGCGCGCGGGCGGCCTGATCGGCGTACCCCGGCCAGGGTGGCGGGTGTCGGATCGACGACCGGCGCACGTGGTCGGCGTACAGCGGCTCCGCGACGGCCTTGCGGGAGGGGGAACGCGCCGACAGGGTGTGGGGCCTGGAACGCGACGAAAGGGCAGGTGGGGCCCCATGCGACGGTTGGCGATGGTGGGTGTGCTGGTCATGAGCCTCGGCTTGGCGGCCGGGTGCAGCGGCGACAAGGTCGCGGATAAACCGCCGACGGTCCACGCCAGCGTCCAGGCTGGACAGCCGGTCAAGCTCGCGGACGAAACTCACCACCTGGTCGTCGAGGCCGCCGCCGACGCACTGCCTCCGGGCAACCTCGTCCTCGCGGGCGTCGCGCCTGCCAATGACAAAGCAGTCGTACGCGACGCGGTGTCGATCACGACGGACAGCGGTGAGCCTGTCGCCGGTGCTGTGACGTTGACCTTCACCGTCCCCGCGACCGCACCGGACACGGCCACTGTCGCGTACCTCGAATCCACGACGCAGCAATGGATTCCGGTTCCCTCGCAGCGGTCGGGCACCACGCTCACCGCCGAATCCAGTCACTTGACGGACTTCGGCTGGTTCGACGACCTGCGCCTCGGGCTCGGGCAGGCGCTCGGCACCCGGGCCGCAGCGCCGACGTGTGGCGGTCGACCGGCCTGGTTCAAGGATCTGGTCATCGTGCCGAGCGCGGACGCCCAGATCTTCGCGTGCGCCGAGTCAGCCGGCTCGGACGTACGGCTGAAGGTGGTCAACAACCGGGCCTTCCCAGTCGGGCTGGAACTGTCCGCCAAACCGTCCGGCATCACCAGTCCCATGTGGCCGACCACCTTGGTCGAACTCTTGAACGCGGCGCTGACCCGGACCCTCAAGTCCGACCGGACGATCGCGCTGCCGCCCTTCGGCGAGGTCGACCTCACCTTCCGCCAGCCGGCCGACCCGGTTCATGTGACCGGATACGTGCGTACCGACATCGCCGTGGCACTGCCGACCGTGCTGCTCAACGCAGCTCTGGACGTCAGCGACTTCGACCTGGTGATGCCGGGCGGCAAGAAGCTCGGCGTGGCCGTCCTGAACTGCTTCGGCAGCCTCCTTTCGTCGACCAAGGGCCTGGCCGACGGCGTACGCACAGCGAACCGCGGACTGATGATCACGGCGATCGCCAACCTGGCGGGCTGCTTCGAGGAGGTCTTCAAGACCGAGCGTGCGGCGCTGGCGTTCAAGAACCCGGACACCGGCGTCGTCCGGGTCATGGCCGACAAGAAGGCGCAGTACCTCCGGCTCTCCAAAGCGCTCGACGCGGTCAAGTACTACAAACTCGCGAAGGCCGCCGCCCAACTCGCCGACCTCGCCATCGACACCTGGAGCAAGGACGTCCGCGAAGGCGCCGACGTCTCGGCCACCCTCGACAGCCCGCCGAGGATCCTGCTGACCGGCACGACCGTCGGCAAGATCCGTGTCGACTCCACCACGGCCGACATCGAGAAGCGCCTGAAAGATCTGTTCGGCGCTCCGACCAAGACCTCTGACTGGTCCTCCTGCTCGCTGGGCGGAAACCCGGAGGCTCGGCGCAGCCTCGAATGGGGCGCGCTGGAGGTCACGATCCGCCGACCGGGCCGGTCCAACGCCCAGCTGGTCGGCTGGACTGTCCGCCCGGGAAAGCTCCCCGACACCGTTCGCCTGCCGTACAACGTCACGACCTCGATGACCGTGAAGGCGGCGATGAAGGCGATCCCGGACGCGAACGGCGAGTGGCTCGACACCTTCGAGATGTACCTCGTGACTACGCCGCGCACGTCGTCGATGACCTGGGCGGGCGATCGAGCCGACGGGAGCGGCAAGATCAGCTACATCTCGAACATGTTCGAACCCTGCGACTGAAAGCCTGCGTCCAGTTCCTGACGGCTGGAGGTGTCACCTGCGCCCAAGGTACTCGGCCGACGTGGCCGGGGTCGTGTCAGTGCAGCCGCTCTGGCCGCACACACACGCGTACGGAAAGGCCGGGAGGGTCGCATCGACATGCCGCTCGTGCGCCACGATCTGCCGATGGACGACGTCGTTCTCAGCACGTCGTCGCGACGCCAGTTCCCGCCCGGGTCGCAACCGCGCGAAGGGCGCCGTGGCGGTGTGGATGGCCGTACGCACCGAGGCCACCACATCGTCCCAATCGACGTCGGTCGGGACTTCCACGACGGCGCGTCCGGCAGCCGCAGCCGCTGATCGTAGCCGCGCACTGATCAGCTGGTCCCGTTCGACCAGCGCTTCCACCCGGACACGGGCCGCGTGGTCTCCTTCCACGAGCCGTTGCCGTCGAGCCACCCGCGTACGCTCGGCGGTGGTGATCAGCCAGATCGCACCGACAGGCGACCACGTCGCCGCCGCTCCTGGATGCAGTTGCGGCCCCTCCACGAGTGTCGGCACCCCAGCGACTTGAGCAGCTCGGACGTCGTCCATCACGGTCGGCAGCCGGAGCGCGGACGCACGCTCGAAGTCATCGGCCGCGGCCACCGGGCCCAACGCGAGCACGTCATCGAGTGGAGGCCCGAGAGTGCCAAGCCGCTCCAGGTGGTCATAGGTGTACGCGTCCACCGGGTGCAATGCGAGGTCGAGCTCGCGGGCGAGCCGGCGCACTATCGTCGACTTGCCGGAGCCCGGGGTGCCGCCAACCCAGAACATCGGCACGCTAGTCACCATTCGCGCCATGGTGCCAGACGACGCGCAGGCTTCGCTGCTGAGTCATGACCGGTCCGTGCTTCTCAGGTGTAGTGCGGAACCCTGGTGCCCTTGCCTTTGGCTGACCCGGTCATCGTCGTGGCGCCTAGATCGAGGAAACACTGCACGACGCGGTCGCCGGCCTGCCACCACGTTTTGTCAGCGAAGGCTGCCATGGTGACGCGGTAACCGCTGTCGTACTGCGACCTGGTCAGGCCGACGAACTTCTGGACGATCGGTTCGCACGCCTTCTCTGCCGCGGTCCAGTCGTCGTCGGCGGGATTGGGCTGCGATGCGTCCAGACTGGTGACGCCCGCCAGCTGGAGGTTGTGTGGTTCACGACAATCCGCTCTCGCGATCGCCGGCTGGCTGGCGCCGTCCGAGGTGAGGCAATCCAGCGTGAGCTCCGCCAGATTTCGGCGAAAGGAACCGGAGAAGGTGATGAGTTCGGCGGTTGACAGGTCGACAAGGTGAAGCGCACACCGAATCCAGCGGCTGCCCTGGTCCCAGTCAGACGGACCCGGCATCTCCGTCCCGAGGCGCATCGGCAGGCTCCGCCAATCGACGCCCAGGTACTCCTGTGCCTTCTGGTCGCAGGTCTCGAACGTTACGGGCAGGCCTTCGTCGGTCGCCTTCGGCGGCTCCGAAGCCGACGAGAGCGCCCCGGTCAGGGACGCGACGAAAACCGTCTCAGCACTGTGCGGCTCCAGGCAATCGACCTTCATCTGGTAGGTGCGGAGCGCGACCCGGCAGTCACCGGCCTTTGGCTGCTCGGTACTCGAAGACGGACTCTCCCCCACTGCACCCGGGTCGCTGCCGATGGCGCAGCCGGCCGCGAGCATCAGTGTCGCTACCAGCACGGGACTCCACCGGCGTCGCGCGCTAAGGCCCATTCTCATCGCGCTCCGGCCGCGATCCCCCGTCACCCACATCCTCCTAAGATCATCTCGCTCCCACCTTACCCTTGACCGATGACTGGCTATCTCGACGGCATGTCTACGTTGGACCGGCTGACCCTGCTCAACGGCATCGTCGCCGACCAAACGCGCTGGCAACCCACTGTCCCGATTCCGCCACACGATGGAGTCGAGTGGGAGCCCGATGCTTACACGGCGTTCCGGGCCCACCATTTCCAGCTGCCCGAGGTGATGCTGCAGGCAGTGGTATGGGTCGGCTCCGCAGCGCTGTCGGGCGTACTCGGCAATGTCGCCCACGAGCTGCTGAAATCCGTCTTCGCCCGACATCGGGAGTCGCCCGACGGCCCATTCGGCGAGCACGACGCAGCCCTCATCGCACGGCTGGCCATCTTCGCCGCGATCGTGGACCTGGACTCCTGGCCGTCGAAGATCCCCTATCAGATGCTGAAGATGTCGCCTGGCACGTTCGATGAATCGATCGGCGCCTGGCAGTTCCGATGCACCGCGAAGGTCGAACCGCCGATCTATTTCATCGCTGAGGTGCTGCCCGGCGAGCCGCCCGAGACCCGCGTATTGATGGAGATCTAGTCCTGTCGTGGATCGTCGGGCTTCTCCTGGCCCGCGACGCCGCCGTCCGCCCCATCGGCTGACAGGCACCTTATCCTTCGCCGGTGGGTTACTTCGTGTCGATCGTGCTGACGCGATCGTCGATGCGCTTGACCGCCCTACCGTCGATCGAGCGCATCGGCCACCGGCATGTGCGGCTACGCGAACTCGGTGGAGGCTGGCAGGTTCTGGAGACGCAGGGCGTCGACGATCCGCCGGAGTTCGAGGATGCGGTGGCGTATCTGACGCGGCTGTGGGATGAACCCGTCCTTGCCGCGTATGTCAGTGACGACTGGTGTGCCCAGGCGCATTGGGCGACGCCAACCCGGCTCGTCAGCTCGGTGCACCTGCCTCGACCTCAGCAGCTGCCCGACTGTGGCTTCCTGCACCGTCCGGACTTCACCGCCTCCCGTGCTCCGGCCGAAGTAGCCGACGACATCGCCGGTTGGGCGTACGCCGCGGGTCTGTCGGTCGCGCGTCGACGACTGGACGCCGTCGTGGCGTATGGGGCTGATGTCGTCGCCCATGAGGGCGATGAGGCTGCACACATGTTCGCCGGTGACCAGATCTTCGAACTGATCCGTGCCCTCGGCTTCACCGACATCCCGCCCTCGGTGCCGAAGAAGTTCGATCCCTACAGCACACCCTTCCGCGCGATCACCGCGATGGGACTGGCCTACACCGCCCGCCTCAACGGAACACTTCGCAAGGACGGCCGCGAGGGACTGACCGGACCCGAGCAGCCCTGGGAACGGGCCGCCATCGTCCTCGACGAGGAAGTCTTCGCCGCGGCGTACGCCGACGACTGCGACCTCCGCGACCTCGTGTCGAGGGCTCTGTCGATCATTTCGGCGCAGGAGAGGCCAGTCGACCCATCAGCGCCACCGATCGAGGTGTCTGCCGACCGCGTCGAATCGACGATCGCAGAGCTTCGACGCGGCCCGGCGTGGTCGCCGCCCGAGCCGTTCGTCGGAACCGGCATATGGCCGGACCTTTCCTCCGACCGCCAACAGTCGTAGCGGTCAGCGGGGATCATCGGATCAGTCGAGCGATAGGCCGAAGGCCGGAGTCACTCGGGCGGCCCGGCGGGCGGGCAGTACGCACGCGAGCAGTCCGGCCATGCCGGCGACGCGGACGACGCGGACGACGCGGACGACGCGGACGAGCGACGGTACGGGGAATCGCATCGTGGCGCCGCTGAGGGCCGGCTTGATGAACGTCCGGTAGGCGACCCACGCGAACCCGATGCCGATCACGGTGCCGAGCAGCGCGGCCACCGCCGACATCAGCACTGCCTCCGTCGCCAGCATCATCCACGCGCATGACGGAACACTCAGCCTCATCCCCCGGCCCGATGGCGGCTCCGCGTCATGGTGCGACTGCCCATCGCACCGTCGCACTAGTTGCCCAAGCGGTCGCCGCTTCCTGTGACCAGCACTCGGCCGCCAGGTCGCCACCGAGTCGCGGGCCCATACGTTTGGCATATCGACGGCTTCCAGGGAAGTGGACGCAACGGCCGCATGGATGCCGATGGAGGGTGGCTGACGTGGTATTCATCGTCGCGGTTCACCGTGCCCGGCGCATACCTGAGCAGGGATAGCTCGTGTCGTCGCGGGTGCTGAATGGGCGCTACCGGCTGGATGAGACCATCGGCAGCGGCACCACCGCCACGGTCTGGCGTGCCTGGGATCGCCGGTACGACCGGGCTGTCGCGGTGAAGATACTGGACGGCTCAGAGCTGGGCCGCGATGACGAACAGCGGGCGCGGTTCCATGACGAGGCGCGTACCTTGGCTGGTCTGTCGCATCCGAACATCGTCGGCCTTTGGGACAGCGGCTCCGAGAACGGCGTCGCCTACGTCGTCATGGAGCTGGTCGACGGTCCCAGCGTCGTGGGCCGGCTGGCCGACGGTGCGATGTCCGTCGCCGAAGCGGCCGCGGTGATGGGCCAGGTGTGCGATGCGCTCGCAGCAGCGCACGCGGCAGGCGTCGTGCATGGCGGCATCAAGCCGGGCAACATCCTGCTCACCGGTGACCAGACGGTGAAGGTGACCGACTTCGGCATCAGCCGGCTCCTGGACACCGCTGCGCTCACCGCCTATTACGTCGCGCCGGGCACGATCAGCTATATGTCGCCGGAGCAGGTCGCCGGGCTGCCGCTGGACGGGCGGGCGGATCTCTACGCCGTCGGGTGCGTGCTGTTCCGGATGCTCACCGGGACCACGCCGTTCGCCGGTGAAGAGGCCTTCGACATCGCCTGCGAACAGCTCTGCGACGAACCGCCGACGATTCGGGCGCGACGACCGGAACTTCCGGGAGATCTGGACCGCCTGGTCGATCAGCTGCTGGCCAAGGATCCCGCGTTACGCCCGGCGTCCGCCGCGGAAGTGCAGGCGGAACTCATCCGCTGGTCCGCCCCCGAGACGGCCGCCGACCCAGTGGAACCGCCGCGGCGCCGTCGGCCCCTGGTCCGGCTCGGGGTCGCCACCATGGCAGCGATCGTCGTTCCGGCCGCGCTCGTGCTTGCCTGGCCGGATCAAGAGCTCGTCCAGCCGCCGGCCGCCGCCTTCTCGCCCTCCCCCAGCACGACGGCCCCGGAGTCGGCTTCGCCGACGCCGAGCTTGGGTCCTGCTCAGATCGCCTGGGAGTCGGCGACCTCCGCGCCCTCTCAGCAATCGTCGCCGAAACCGTCGCCCTCGCCGTCGCCGCGCTCAGCGTCGGATCAGATCCTGGACCTCAGGACGTTGATAAGCCGACCGGATCCGACCTGGCTGCTGCAGCCCAAGAACGGCGACGCGCTGGACCACCTGCTCGACGATCTCAGCCGCCTCGTCGCCGAGGGCAAACGGCCGGAAGCTGAGGACAAGCTAGCCGCGATCCAGAAGAAGAACGACGATCTGCTCGCGGCCGGCAAGATCTCGCCCACGGGGCATGCGGCGATCGCGGGCGGCCTGGATCAGCTCGCGGTGGCGATCTCCAGCCTGCCGGCGGCCTGATCGACTGCCGACTCTGGCGAGGGGTGCCGGGTGGATCAGTAGCGGGCGACCACGTCGTCGATTCGCCGGGCCAGTTGGAAGTCCAGCGCGGTCACAGCCTTCTCGGAATACGTGACGTTGTGGAAGGTGAGGGTACGCCATCGGATGTCGATGTCCGGATGGTGATCCATCTCTTCGGCCACCTGGGCCACCGCGTCGACGACCGCGATCGCGGCCGGGAACGACGGCAGTTCGACGGTGCGCGTGATGCCTGACCGGTCGCCCCGCCAATTCGGCAGGTCACCTAAACCGGTCTGGATCATGGCATCGTCGAGCGGCGCGCGGTTGTGGGCCATGACCACGACTCTACGACCAACCCCACCGGCAGGATGGCCGTTTGGCCGCGTCGGGACGGCACGGATCCAGCTACAGCTGAAGCATGGAATGCAAGGTGCGCAACGGAACCAGCGTCCCCTTCCGTTCGCGCGACTCCGGCATTCCGCGCGGTGACGCCGCCGATCCACAATGGTCTGTACAGGTATTTTCGCGACCTTCTGAACATTGGCTCCGCGGCTGGTTGGCTGTGCTAGCGTTCCCTCCGTGATGTCCCATTTCATGTGGTCTAAGTGCAATTGTGGGGAAACCCCACGCCACATGAATGATCCGCCCTAGTTCCGCTCCACAATCGACATAATCGGCTTAATCGGCATAATCAGCAGGCAGGAGCCTGCGACGCCCTGAGTCGCGCCGCTGCCACCTCGGCGGCGCGCCCGGATGCCAATCCGCCGTCGTCCACATAGGCGAGATGCTGATGGCGCTGCTCGCAGCGCCGCCACCCTGAGGTGACGCTGCGCCACCATCAGCCTTTGACGCCGCTGTGTGACATCTACCCCGTGACGATCTTCGGTGTCTCCGCCTGAAGATGTCCGTCGCGGACTGCTCGACGGCGATCACGCGACAAACCATCAGCAGCATGCTCCGGCATGACTGTCCTTGGCGGCCTGCGCCCTCGGACGCCTGCGGCACAAGGACGGCACCAGGAGCGATCCGCTGACGACACGCATGGTGGGGAGCAATGACATTATCCGTGAGCCAGCCGAACACCGGCGTCACGACGCCGCCGGTGCGTGGCGTCCACAGTGTCCGGATCGGCGGTCGCACGATCGTCCTGCGCTCAGCCGCTCCGCCGGCCGTGGAGATCGAGGACCCCGGCGACGCGACGCCAGACGTGCGGCGTCTGCATCACGTGTTCGACGTCGCATGCGACGCCTGCCCCACCGCCGTCGCGCTGGAATGCGACGGCGAGCGGCTGACCTACCGGGAACTCGACGAGCGCGCGAATCGGCTGGCGCACCATCTCCGCAGCCTCCAGGTGGGCGACGGCGCCCGGGTTGCGATCCTGCTGCACCGCTCGGTGGCGACGTACGTCGCACTACTGGCGGTGGGCAAGGCGGGCGCGGCGTTCGTGCCGATCGATCCGGACTCACCAGCCGACCGGGTCGCCTATATCGCGAACGACTCTGACGTGGATCTTCTGCTGACGGCCACGGACCTGCTGGAGCGTACGACCGGCCTGGACCGGCCCGTCCTGGCGCTCGACCGGTGCGAGGCCGAGCTGCGCCAGGCGCCTGCCGGACGGCCGACGCTCGGCGAGGAAGACGACGACCCGCTCGCCTACATCATCTACACCTCCGGCTCCAGTGGCCGGCCCAAGGGCGTCGCGGTGGCGCAGTCGAGCATCTGCAACTTCCTCGACGTGGTCCCCGGCGTGTACGACGTGCGTCCCGGCGATCGGGTCTACCAGGGGATGACAATCGCCTTCGACTTCTCCATCGAGGAGATCTGGCCGACCTGGTCGGTGGGGGCGACGCTGGTGGCCGGCCCGACGGACTCCCGCCGGCTGGGCGCGGAGTTGGCCGACTTCCTCGATGACGCCGCCATCACCGTGCTCTACTGCGTACCGACGCTGCTGGCGACCATCCCGCGGGACCTGCCCCGCATCCGCAACCTGATGGTCGGCGGAGAGGCGTGCCCTGGGCAGTTGGTCGAGCGGTGGGGCCGTCCCGATCGGCGGATCCTCAACACGTACGGCCCGACCGAGACCACGGTGACGGCCATCTGGAGCGAGCTGCGCCCGGGACGCACGGTGACGATCGGCAAACCGCTGCCCACCTACTCAGCCGTCCTGCTCGACGAGGAGCGCCGCCCGGTCGCCGACGGCGAGGTGGGCGAGATCTGCATCGGCGGGCCGGGAGTGGCCCGAGGCTACGTCGGGCGACCCGACTTGACCGCGGACCGGTTCATCGAGCACCCGTCGGCGCCGCCCGGCAGCAGGCTGTACCGCACCGGCGACCTGGGCCGGCTCACCGCCGACGGCGAGATCGAGTACCTGGGACGGGCCGACGCGGAGGTCAAGATCCGCGGCCACCGTGTCGATCTCGGCGAAATCGAGAGCGTGCTCATGGAGGACGCGGTTGTGTCCGAGGCGGTGGTGGCGCTCATGCCCCTCGGCGACGACCCGGACGCGCCGCGAGAGCTGTCCGGCTACATCGTCCTCGCCTCGCCCGATGAGCCCGGCGAGGGCGACGAGGCGCTGGTCCAGCGACTGCACCGCACGCTGCAGGAGCGGCTGCCCGGCTACATGGTGCCCTCCTACATCGACGTCACCGCCGCCCTACCGACCATGCCGAGCGGCAAGGTGGACCGCTCGAAGCTGCCCGCCCCGGTCGGCCGGCGGCTCATGAGCACCGACGGTCCCGTCGTGGCCGCCCAGAACGATCTCGAGATACACGTACGCGCCGTGTGGGCCGAGGCGTTCGGCATCGAACCGCAAGCGCTGTCGGTGACCGCCGACTTCTTCACCGACCTCGGCGGGCATTCGCTGCTGGCGGCGCGGGTGGTGTCGCTGCTGCGTACGCGCAAGGTCGGTGCGAGCCCGGCGGTGCGTGACCTCTACGACCACCCGACCATCAGCGGCCTGGCCGCGCACCTGGGTGCCACCGTGCGGCCCGCAGCCACGACCGCGCCGGCCCGCACGGCACCGTTGCGGCACCGCAGTAGCCGGATCGCCGGCGCGGGCGCCGGCCAGGCGGCCGCGATCTACCTACTGTCCCTGCTCATCACACTGCCGGTCTCCTTCGTCTACACCCGCAACAACGGCGAGGTGTCGGTCGGCGTGCTCATCCAGCTGATGACCGCGACCCTCGTCAGCTACCTCGGCGTACGCTGGCTCGTCCCGGCGCTGCTCGCGAGGCCGCTGGCCGCGGGCATCCGGCCGGGACGGTACCCGTTGTGGGGACCGACCTACGTCCGGCTCTGGGCGCTGAACATGCTGCTCGCGATCGGGCCGCTGCCGGTGCTGAGCGGTTCCCCGCTGATGGGCCTCTACCTCCGACTGCTCGGAGCCCGGATCGGCCGTCGGACCACCATCGCGACCAGTGCGATCAGTCTGCCCACCTTGATCGACATCCGGGCCGACGCGTCCATCGGATACGGCGTGGCGCTGCGCCCGTGGCATGTGGAGGACGGGTGGCTGATCATCGCCCCGATCTCCGTGGACCGGCAGGCGTTCGTCGGAGCCAATGCGGTTCTGGAACCGGGCACCGCCGTGGGCGCGAACGCGGGCCTCGGCGAGCAGTCGGTGCTCAGCCGCGGCGAATCCGTCCCCGCCGGGGCGCGCTGGTCGGGGTCCCCGGCGACGCCGACGCAGGAGATCAACCGCGTCGTGGAGGCCATGCTCGCCATGGAGGCTCCGCGCCGTGGCTGGTGGCCGCACCACATCCTCGCCGCCGTGCTGGGCCTGATCGGGCTGGAGCTCGGCGCGATCGTCATGATCCTGCCCAGCGTCGCCATGGTGTGGTGGGCGCTGCTGAACTGGGGCACCCTGGCCGGGCTGCTGGCCACGGTGCCCGCCGGACCGGTCTACGTCCTCACCGTCTGCGCGGTCGTCGCTATCGGCAAACGGCTGGTGCTGCCCCGGGCACGGATCGGCATGCACTCCGCGCGGTCGTGGCTCGGCGTACGCAAATGGGTCGCCGACAAGCTGCTCGAGTTCAGCCTCATGTTCACCAACTCCCTGTACGCGACCCTCTACACCGTGCCGTGGCTGCGGATGCTCGGCGCCCGGATCGGGGCCCGGTCCGAGGTCTCCACCGCCGCACATCTGGACCCGGACCTGCTCACGCTGGGACCCGAAAGCTTCGTCGCCGACATGGCCAGCGTCGGCGCGGCCACATTCGCCAACGGCCGCCTGGCGTTCCTGCCGACCGCCGTGGGCAGCCGGGCGTTCGTCGGCAACGCGGCGTTCGTGCCTTCCGGCACCAGGCTCGGCGACGGCTCGCTGATCGGCGTCGGCACGCTGCCACCGCCGGCGGGCGTCCCGGCGGGCACGTCCTGGCTCGGTTCGCCCGCGATGTACCTGCCGGTACGCCAGGACAGCGGCTCCTTCTCGGAGGCGCAGACCTACCGCCCGTCGCGCCGGGTGCTGGCCCAGCGGCTGGCGATCGAGTTCTTCCGGGCGACCTTGCCCGCGTCGATGCTGGGTGCGGGCATCTACCTCTACCTGTTCGTGCTGTCGTGGCTCGCCAACGGCCGTGATCTGCTTGTTCCCGCACTGGTGTCCCCGCTGGTCGCCATCGCCACCAGTGTCGCCGTGATCGCGTTCTGCGCGGCGACCAAGCGCAACATCATCGGCACCTACCGCCCGCGAGTGGAACCGCTGTGGAGTCCGTTCGTCCGGCGCTCGGAATTCGTCACCGGGCTCTACGAGGCGGCCGCGGTGCCCGCCGGCGTCGGGCTGCTCGTCGGTACGCCGTTCCTGCCGCCCGTGCTGCGCTGGTTCGGGGCCCGCATCGGACGGCGTACATGGATCGGCACCACTTATCTCACCGAGCACGACCTGGTCGAGATCGGCGACGACGCCACGGTCGGCCTCGAGGTGTCGCTGCAGACGCATCTGTTCGAGGACCGGGTGATGAAGATGTCGTTCGTCACGATCAGCCCCGGCGCGAGCATCGGCACGCGATCGATCGTGCTCTACGACACCGTCGTCGGCGACGACGTCAGCCTGGGACCGCTGTCCCTGCTGATGAAGGGCGAGCACCTCACCCCCGGTACGCGATGGCGCGGCATCCCCGCCGAAGGCGTGCCCTAAGAGACTTCCACGCTCCACGACCGCAACCGACATCAATGGAGAGACCTATGAACACCGAACTGCTGGTATCCGACGCCGCCCACTTCCGCATCGACTACGAGATCAATCCGTACATGCACACCGAGGTCCAACCCGACCCGGCCGCGGCCGCCGCCGAGCTCGACGAGATCGTCGCCGCGCACCGCCTGGCGGGCCGCCGAGTCGAGTACGTGCCCTCCGCGCCGCACTGCCCCGACATGGTGTTCACCGCCAATGCCGCCGTCGTCCGAGGCAACCGGGCAGTCCTGGGTTACCCGCCGCCGGAACGCAAGGCGGAGATCCCGTACTTCCACGATTGGCTGACCGGCCGGGGGTTCGACGTCCTCGACGCGCCTTTCCCGTTCAGCGGTCAGGGCGACGCGCTGGCCTGTGGCGACCTGCTGCTCGCGGGGTACGGGCAGCGTACCGATCGCGGCATGCACGCCGTGCTGGCCAAGGAACTGCGCTACGAGGTGGTGCCGCTGCGTACCGTCAGCCCGCGCTGGTACGACCTCGATCTGGCCGTCGGGGTGATCGACACGCGGACGCTCGCGTACTGCCCGCAGGCCCTCGACCTGCCGAGCTGCGGGCGTCTGCAACGGCTCGGCCTGGACCTGATCGAAGTCGGGATCGACGAAGCCGCACAGTTCGCGCTCAACCTGATCAGCGACGGCACCACCGTGACGATGACCCGCCACGCACCCCGGCTCGCCGCCGTGCTGCGCGGACGCGGCCTGCGCGTGCTCGAACTCGACACCACCGAACTGGCCAAGGGCGGCGGCGGCGTCCGCTGCACCGCGCTGACGCTGGACAACCCGTCCCCGCGAGAACCGTCATGAAGCCGGCGATGCCCGACACCCGGCGGCTATCCGGGCCGACGTCGCTCCGGGACGCGCCGATCGCACTGGTCTACCGGGGACCCGCGTCCCTGCCCGGCTGCCCGGAGGCGGCGGCGCGACTTCTGAAGACCAGCCCACGGGGTTTCGACGTACGCTACGCCGGCCCCTACGAGGACTTCCCACTGTCCGCGAAGACACTGGCCGGGGCGTCGCTCTACGTGCAACCCGGCGGGGACACGCTCGCCGACGCGTACCGGCACATGCGCCGCCACCGCAAGGACATCCGCACATTCGTCCGCGGTGGTGGCCGGTACCTGGGCATCTGCCTCGGTGGCTACCTCGCCGGCGCGACGCCGGGGTTCGCCTTGCTGCCCGGCGACACCGACCAATACATCGCCTCTCGCGGAGCCACCGTCGACTCCGAGGACGACACGCTCGTCCGCGTCTCGTGGCGGGGCCGGGAACGGACACTGTTCTTTCAGGACGGACCGTACTTCCGGACCCGCCGCGACGCGGACGTGACAGTCGTCGCCACCTATTCCAACGGCGCCATCGCAGCCATGGTGGCCGGGTTCGGCGCGGGCCGGGTCGCCGTGGTCGGTCCGCATCCGGAGGCCGACGAAGGCTGGTACGCCGACGCGAAGCTGGACTCCGGCGGCGTCCTCGGCACCGACCTCGGGCTCGACCTGGTGGACGAGGTTCTGACGCCATGACCGATCAGGCCCTGAAACCGCGTGCCGGCGAGGCAGCCGCACCACCACCGACCGCACCCGTACCGGCCGACGACCGGCGACGGATTCTCGCGGTCGACGCAACCCGGGGCGCGGCCCTCCTCGGCATGATCGCCGTCCACTCGCTCAACGACACCGACGCGCTCGGCCAGCCGACCTGGTCGACGACGATCTTCTCCGGACGGGCCGCGGCGGCGTTCGCGGTCCTCACCGGCGTCACCATCGCGTTCCTGACCGGCCGCCGACGCGTACGCGCATCGGCCGCGCTGCCCACGATGACCGCGCTGCTCATCCGGGCGCTGGCGATCGCAGCGATCGGGTTCGCCCTGGGCTACACGGACGCCGCGACCGCCACTGTGATCCTGCCCTACTACGCGGTCATGCTCCTGCTCACGATCCCGCTGGTCTTCCTGCCGACCTGGCTGGTCGCGTTCACCGGGGTCGCGGTGGCCGGCGGGATGCCGGTGCTCACCCACCTCTGGCTCCCCCGCCTGACGGGGCCGACCCAGCCGAACCTCACGTTCGGGTGGTTGTTCACGCATCCGCTCGAGTCGCTCACCCAACTGTCGATCACCGGCATGTACCCGGCGCTGACGTGGATGGCGTACCTGTGCGCGGGCATCGTCATCGGGCGGCTGAACCTGGCCAGGCTGCGTACGGCCATCGCCCTGCTCGCCACCGGGACGGTGTTCGCCGTCGCGGCCGCGGTGACCGCGTCGCGCCTGTCGCAGCTCGCGCTGGAACACATCTGGCCGGCCCAGTACGCCAGCACGCTGGACGAATACGAGACGCTCGACATGCTCAACCTCGGCGGCGACGGCACCGCGCCCACCTCCACGTGGTGGTGGCTCGCGATCGACTCCCCGCACACGGGCACCCCGCTCGACCTGCTCGGCACCACCGGCACCGCGGTCGCCCTCCTCGGGATCATGCTGCTCCTCGCCCGGATCGCCCGTCCCACCGCGCTGCGCTGGCTGGTGGCCGCGGTGCAGACGCCGCTGGGCGCGGCCGGCAGCATCACGCTTACCCTATATACCCTGCACACGGTGTTCATGAGCTCGAGCTACGACACCTACACGCCGACCACCGGGTTCCTGGTGCAGCTCGGCGGGGTGCTGCTCCTCGGGCTCTGCGTACGCGCGACGATCGGCAAGGGTCCACTCGAAGCGCTCGTCACCGCGCTGACCCGAGCAGGCCGCCGGTGGACGACACCGGCCTCGCGCCGCCAACGACGAACACAACCCCACAGGACCTCGGCGAACGCGCCCGTCGCCGGCCAGCCAGGTGGCGATCCCGCCACGATCCCCGTCAGCTCGGAGGCATCACGGTGAATCGGCGACAACTACTCATTGGCGGGGCCGCCGTCGGCGTCGTGGCCGCGGCGTCCGGCATGGCCTGGTTCAGAGAGGCCAACCGGCCTCCGGCGGAGCCGCAGCCCCTGGCCCTGATCTATCGCGGCGGCGCGTCCTGCTCCGGATGCTCGGAGTCCGTGGCTGCCCTCCTGCGCTCCGGCCCCACGAAGTTCCGCACCGCGTACTGCGGCCCCGACGAGGACCGCCAGATCTCACCGGACGAACTGGCCGAAGCCACCGTCTACGTCCAGCCCGGCGGAGGCCAGGTCAACCGTACCTGGCGTCAGCTGCGTGACTACAGCTCCTACGTCCGCGACTTCGTGGACAACGGCGGCACGTATCTCGGGTTCTGCCTCGGGGCCTACCTCGCCGCCGGCAATCCCGGATTCGGGCTGCTGCCGGGAGACGTCGGCCAGTACATCGGCACTCCCGGCGCCAGCACCGACAGCGACGACGACACCGTCATCCCGATCACCTGGCGCAGCCAGCAACGCCATATGTACTTTCAGGACGGACCGCTGTTCCGGCTCGACGACGGCGCCGCGGCGACGGTGCTCGCCACCTATGACACCGGCGCGCCGGCCGCCGTCGTCGCTAGTTTCGGCTCGGGGCGCGTCGGCGTCGTCGGGCCACACCCGGAAGCCGACCAGGGCTGGTACCGCGATGCGCGCCTGACCAACCCGGACGGCATCCGCTTCGACCTCGGCTATGACTTCGTCGAGACCGCCGTGTACGGGCAGCTGCCGACCAAATGACTCACCGGTGCCCCGCGACCCATCCGACCGATCATCTCCGGGACAGGTACTCCCGCAGCTTCCGCGGCCACACTTCGACCTCCCGGTCGATCCAGTCCGCGGCGTCGGCTGGATACGCCTCAATCCGGTTCCAGCCGGCCTTCTCCAGGGCGCGGCCGCGTAGCACGTCGTGTTCGAGTTCGCGCTGAAGCGGATACGACCAGTGCATCAGCCGACCGCGCAACTGCCCGTCGACGACCAGTTCGGGCCGCGCCGACCAGCGCCTCCTGCTTCCGGCGACGGCCATCTCCAGCAGGAAGGAGTCCGGGTACGCCCACCGCGCGTCAGTCACCACGATCGCCGACCCGGTACGCATCAGCATCGGCCCGGTCGTGGCTTCGAACAGCGCTGATCTGATCTCGTCGTCTGCGATGTCGATGCGCTGGACCAGCTCTGCCGCCTCGGGCGCGTCGACGTCGCCGTACACGCGGTAGAAAGATGCGGCGATCCCCTCCGCCAGCGATGCGTGCAACGCGGGAACCTCTGCCGCCGCGAGGAAGAGCGAACGTTTGCGTGGCCACGGCAGCGGGCCTCCCGCGCGCAGCAGCCACTGTGACTGCGCCAAGGGCACCTGCGCCAGCAGCTGGTCGAACACCTCGTCGACGATGCGATGATCCTCGAAATAGTCGACGTTGAGGGCGAGCCGGGCCGACTCGGCGACCGGCTCCGGACCGTGGACGAGCATCGCGGCGAACTGGCGCACCATCCAGTCCCGCAGGATCCGGCCGGCGCCGTTCCAGACGAAACGCAGGTACATCAGCGCGGAGTACGAGGGATTGGTCTGATGGAACAGCACCAGGACGGCTGCGGTCTCCGGCGACGCGTCGTCGAGGTAGACGTCGTGTCCGTCGGGTTCGGCCGATCCGCTCTCCCTGGCGGCTACGAGCGCCTCGTCGAGCTCTCGGTCCACGGTCGCCCGGTCGATCCCCAGCGCGACAAGCTCATGATCCCAAGCGGCGCTGCCGATCGGCGGCGGAGCCGTCGAAGCTGTCAGAGCCGGAGAAGGCGGGCTGGACACCGGCGAAGGTTACCTCGCCGCCGAGCCGGGCGGTCGGCAGGAACCGCCCGGCTCGTGGCTTCGTTCGTTCCAATCAGCAGGTCTGTGCGCAGTTGCGCAGGCCGTAGCGGAGGTAGAGCTGGGTGCCGCCGTTGCCGTCCCAGTCGTCGACGTAGACGACCGTCAGGGTGCCGTTCTGGTCGACGCCGATGGCGGGGTCGTCCTGCCGGTTGGCCGTGAAGACGCTCAGCCGGCTCTCGGGGAACAGGTTCGTCGTCGCGCCGGTCGGCCCGATGCCGCGGGCCCAGACCTCCGACCCACTGCTCGCGCTGGTGAGCCCGGTGGCCTGTCCCGTCTCGTGCCAGGTCACCACGGCGTTGCCGGTCCCGTCGACCGCGACGTCCGAGTGGGCCTGACGTCCCACCCGATCTGACTGGTACGCCGTCTGCGTCGTCACCGCGTACGCGCCGGTGGTGTCCACCGACCAGGTGTAGATGGGGCCGCTGACGGTACGCGCCGCGAAGGCGGCCGTCGTGCCGGTGAACCCACGCACGTAGATCTGTTGTTGCGGGTTGCCGTCGGACCCGGTTCGGCCGGTGTAGTCGTCGGTCCACGTGGCGTACCAGGTTCCGCCGGATCCGATCGCCACCGCGGGTTCCCATTGCTGGCCGTCGGACAGGTCACCGGTGTGCACGGCGACGATGGAGCCGAAGACGCCGGCGAGGGTGCCGGTGATGCCGCGGATGCTGTAGCCGCCGTTGCCGTCCTCGTCGTCCTCCCAAGCCAGCACGGTGGTACCGGACGAGTTCACCGCGACGTCCGGCTTGTGATACGTGCCGCCGGCGACTGCTTGGACCGGCACGTCATAGCCACTGGTCACTGTGGAGAGCCGGGCGTCGGCGGCCGAGAAGGAGGCGTAGCGGATCGAACTGGCGCCCGCGGTGGACAGGTCTTCCCAGGCGACCGCGAACCGGCCGTCCGGCACCACCGCGACAGACGGCTGGCTCTGGTCCCCGTCAGCCTGGCTGTTGACGTTGACGATCGAGGTCATGGTGCCGTCGGGGTGTACCCGGCGGGATCGGATCTCATATCCGCCGTTGCCGTTGCTGTCGTCGGCCCACACCACGACGGCGTCGCCGTTGGACGCCAGCCCGACGTCGGGTGTCTTGTAGTTCCAACCGGTGCTGCCACCGGTCCGGACCACGACCTCGGACTGGCGTACGCCGTCGACGAACCGGCCCAGCCGGATCTCGTTGCCGGTGCCGGTGAGCAGGCCGGAGCTGAAGGCGACCACGCTCGTGGTGTGCCCGTCGGTGCCGCGATAGGAGGCTACGGCGGGTTCGAACTGGTCGCCGGTCGCGCTGGCGTTGGCCGTCGAGAAGACGGCGTCGGGATAGCGAGACGGGGCGATGTCGATGACGGCGGTCTTGATCGCGTCGTAGTCGGCGACGAATCCGTTGTAGACGGTGGCGTCGTCCGCCCGGATCAGGGTTTCGTCGTTCTTCTTCAGTGCGCCGTTGGTCAGGTTGTGCGATCCGGTGTAGACGTACGCGTGGGTCGAGCCGTCTTTGCGGGACACGCCTTGAGTGAGCAGGTACTTCGAGTGCGCACTGCCGTCGGAGCACTCGCTGTTGACGCCGGAGCCCACTGCGAAGAACGACTGCCGGCAGCCGCCGGGGTCCATCGAGTACACCCGGATGCCCCGGGCGGCCAGGCCCGCGATCGCGTCCTGATGCTCGCCGGTCGCCACCTCGACCGTGCAGCCGGCGTCGGCCTTGTCGCCCAGCGCGTCGATGACCTCCGGGCGGGCGGCCCGGAAGCTCCACATGACCATCCTGATGATGTCGTCGGTGGCGGTCGTCGAGCACTGCACGTCGTCGATGGCCGCCGCGAACACGTCGTGGCGGGTGCTCTCCGGGCTGAAGGACGAGGTGATCTCGGTGTCCTCGGCGGTGCTCGGAGAGTTGCGTGGGGAGAACCAGATCCGGAACGCTCCGGCATCCACATGCCCGGTCTCGTACACCTTGGTGGTGCCGGTGACGGCCACCTTGCGGGCGGCATAGTCGCGGTACGCCGTGGCCAGCGCGGCGTTGCCGGAGACCTCCACCATGTTCTGGAACATCTGCTGCTGCGGATTGGTCGGATTGTTCGACGCGACCACGGTCACGTCGGTGCGTCCGTCCGACAGCGCGCTGAACACCCAGAACTTGTTGTGGTCGATCCCGACGCCGCCGCCGGCGCAGGAGGCGTAGCACTGCTTCACCCAGGACCCGGTCGCGCTCGTGGAATACGCGGGCAGCCCGGCGACAAGCGAGTCGACCTGCACCGACTGGTCGCAGACCGCCGGGTCGCCGTCGGTGCACGCCTCGATGAGCAGCCGGACCTTGACGCCACGAGCGTGCGCGGCCAGGAGATGGTCGGTGATCGCCTGGTCGGTGAAGGTGTACAGGGAGGCGTACAACGTGGAGCCGGCGGAGGACGCCTGGACGAGCGAGTCGATCTCGTCGCGCAGCCCGGTCGTCTGGTACGGGGTGAACTGCGACCCGGTCTTGTAGGGGTCGGGCGTGGCGTACGCCGAGTCGGGCACCGGGTCGAGGTTGGGCCGCAGGAACAGGACTTTGGTGGAACCGCTGGTGACGGTGACGGTGCTGGCCGCGGCGAGGCCCGGGGTCAGTACCCCGGAACCGGTCGCGGTCAGGACCACCAGAGCCAGTGCCAGGAGGGGGCGGCGCATTGTGCTCCCTTCGGTGGGTGACGTGCCTCAGGAACGTGCGGGAAGGCGCAGCCGGACGTTGCGGTCCAGGGCGCCACCGACCGCACCGGTACGCCCGGCGCGGACGGCGTCGTTGTAGGCCAGCTCGCGGTGCAACGAGGCCAGCCAGGTCGACGTGTAGCGGTCCGCGCCGGGGACGGCGGGCGCCACGTGGTCGATCAGGGTGCTGGTGATGCAGAGGCCGCCGTCGCGTTCGCGGGCGATCTGCAGGGTCCGGGCCTGCACGGGCCAGTCGGCGATCGCCGCGGTGGTCACCTCGTAGAAGCCGCCGCCGTCGCCGCGATGGTGGGCCACGATCCGGTTGGCGTGGTGGTGGCCGTTGAGCCACAGGATCACGTTGCGGCAGCCCACCGCCAGCCGCAGCAGCTCATCGGCGTACGCGCGCTCGCCGGGATGGTCCGGGCAGACCCCGTAGCCGTTGCGCAACGAGCTGGTGGCGTGATGTGAGGCGAGCACGATCAGCGGATCGTCCGGGCCTTGGGCTCGGAGCTGGTCGGCGAGCCAGTCCAGTTGCGGCTTGTCGATGCTGCCGTCCCAGTGCCCGTGCGGATTGTCGGTGTTGAGCACGACGATCCGCAGCCCCGGCACGGGGTCGTAGCTGTAGTAGGCGGTGCCGTCGTGTTCGTTGCCGGCGGTGAAGCCGTGCCCGGCCGGCCGGGCGGCGGGATGCCGGTGAGCGAGCACGAAATCGGCCGCGGAGGCGAACGCGCGGCCGGGCACGGCCGGCACCGTCCGGGTGGGACCGGACAGCAGCGTCATCGGATCGGTGAGGAACTGCTGCAGGGCCTGCCGTGTCTCCGGATCGGGCAACGCGATCGGTTTGCCGTCGCCGGTCGCCAGTGCGGCGAGCGCGGCTCGCCCAGGTCCGGTCGCGGTGGAGCCGCCGACGAGCAGATCGTGGTTACCGAGGCAGGCCAGCCACGGATGGCCCAGACCCGGTGCGGTGAACGCGGTGGTGGCAGCCTCCAGCAGACCCGGATGGGTGGGATAGCCCCACATCTGCTTGTACCGGTCGTCGCCGGGGTCTGGCTGCCAGTACCAGGGGTCGGCCCAGTCCAGGCGTTGCGGTCCGTGATAACCGTGCGGGCTCAGCTCGACCCGGCCCCCGTCGAGCAGCGCGAGATACGCCGACAGTTCGTTGGTCTGGGCGTTGTCGATGTTGTCGCCGGTCACGACGCAGACGTCGAGGTCGAGGCCGGCCAGCGTCTGGATCATCGCCGCGGCCGCGTGCGGGGCAAGCGCCTCGTGGGGCCGGAAAACCCAGTCCACCAGGCCGCCCCAGCCGTCCGCGCCGGCACCCGTACGCATCGCGAAGTCCAGCCGAGCGGGCGTTCCGGGGTCGACGATGTGCAGGTCGGTCAGGTGGCCGAGGGTGGCGATGACGGTGTGGTCGCCGCTCGGCGCCGGACCGGGCACGAAGTCGGTCCGCGTGGAGTGGACTTCGCCGGGGGCGAATCGCAGCCGATGGTAGGGGGCGGCCGTGCCGGTGCCGGCGACCTCGCCGACGGCCAGGGTACGTTCGACGGTCATCGCACCGCTCCTGCGGTCAGTCCGCGCACGAGGTGGCGCTGGAACAGATAGATCATGATCAGCATCGGAATGATGGCGAGCACGACGCCGGCGAAGATGACATCGGGTGCCCGCTCCTCCACGGAGTTGAGCTGGGCCAGGCCGATCTGCAGGGTCTGCATCTTCGGGGTGCTGGTCACCAGCAGCGGCCAGAAGTAGTGGTTGTAACTGCTGATGAACGCGTGGATCGCCAGCGTGCCCAGGGCCGGCCGGGACAGCGGCACGAGGATCTTCCACAGGAACCGCAGATGACCACAGCCTTCGACTTTGGCCGCCTCCCAGACCTCGCGGGGGAAGCTCAGGAAGAACTGCCGCATCAGGAAGGTGCCGAAGCCGGCCGCGAGGAAGGGCAGGAACAGCGCTGGGAAGGTGTTCATCAGGCCCCAGTCGGCCATCGTCAGATAGTTCGGAATGATCATGGACTCGGCGGGTACCGCCATGGTCGCCAGGAACATGCCGAACGCGAGCTTCTTGAACGGGAAGTTCAGGAAGGCGAAGACATAGCCCGACAGCACCGAGGTGACCAGTACGCCGGCCACGATCGCCAGCGATACCAGGATGCTGTTGGCGTACTGGCGTCCCAGCGGGATCGCGTGCAGCACGTCGGCGAAGCTGCTCGCGTGCAGGCTGGTCGGGAACAGAGCGGGCGGGAACCGTGTGAGGTCGTCGCGGCTCATCACCGAGCCGGCCACCGCGTAGTACAGCGGGAAGACCACCATGGCGACGAGGACGACGAGGCCGGCGACGGTACCGGCGCGGCGCAGCCGGATCACGAGTAGAACACCTTCCGTTGCAGCACCCGGAACTGGATGGCGGTGATGGACATGACCAGCAGCAGGAGCACGACGCCTTGCACGGAGGCCAGGCCGAAGTCGGACGCGCCGAAGGCGAAGGCCGACTTGTACAGGCCGTAGACCAGCGTGGTGGTCGCACCGTCGGGTCCACCGCCCGTCATGATGTTGATCTCGCCGAAGGTCTGCAGTGAGCCGATCGTCGAGACGACGAGCATGAAGAAGATGGTCGGCGTGAGCAGCGGCAGGATGATGCCGCGCAGGATGCGCCATCGGCCGGCGCCGTCCAGCCGGGCGGCCTCCAGCAGCTCCTCCGGGATGGCCTGGAGCCCGGCGGAGAACACCAGCACCGCGTAGCCGAGGTCCCGCCACACCGACACCGCGGCGACGCTCGGCAGCGCGGTCGCGGGGTTGGTCAGCCAGTCCACTCCGGACAGGCCGAGATGGCTGAGGATGCCGTTGAACACGCCCAGGCTCGGGCTGTAGAAGGCGTCGAACACCACGGCGGCCGACGCCGCCGAGAACGCGAACGGCGTGGCCATCAGAGTGCGGAAGAAGCCGACCCCTTTGACCTTGGCCTGCAACGCCACCGCCAGCGCGAGCCCGATGACCACGGTCGGCACCACCGTGCAGACCGCGAACAGCACCGTGACCGGCAGCACGCCGCGCAGTTTCGGATCGCTCAGGAAATCGGCGTACCGCTCGAAGCCGACGAAGTTCGTGGCGTTGCCGAAGATGTCGCTGCCATGCACGCTCAGCCAGATGGTGCGACCCAGCGGGTAGAAGACGAACAACGCGAAGACGATCGTGGACGGCACGAGGAACGCCGCGGCGATCGCGATCTCAGCCGGCCGGTACCGCGGTCGCCGCCGTCCGGGCAGCGCTCCGGCGATCGCCGGCGCCGTTCTTTCCACCACGGTCGTCATGACGCACCGACTGCCGCCGCTGGGGCTGCGGCGCGCCACAGCCCGAGGATCTCGTCAGCGGCACCGGGAACAGCGGCCAGTATGCCGTCGGCCGGCACGCCTTCGTCCACGCCGTCCTTGGCAGAGACGTGGGCTCCGCCTTCGCGGGCGATCAGCGCTCCGGCAGCGACGTCCCACAAGTTGTACCGGCCCGGCAGCAGCGCCCCGGCCGCCCGGCCGACGCCGACGCTGGCCAGGGCCAGGGCGCAGGAGCCCATGATGCGGGTCGCCCCGAAGCGGGCCGCGACCTGCGTGAGCACGTCGAACATGCCCGGCCACGGCTGATTGCCCGACCACTCGGTGAGCAGGATGCCGCCCGCCAGGCCGGTGGCTGATCCGCATCGGGCCGGCTCGCCGTCGATCCACGCGCCGCCGCCGCGCACGGCGCTGAGAACCTCGGCGCGGGCGGCGTCCGCGACGACGCCGACGGCTACGCCGTGCTCGTCGTAGCCGGCCAGGCTGAACGATGCCCAGGGCAGGCCGTGGACGAAGTTGGTGGTGCCGTCGATCGGGTCGACGTACCAGGTGAAGGTTCCCGTCGAGGGGCTGTCGGCGGCGCCGTACTCCTCGCCGATCACCCGATGCTGCGGGTAGCGGCGGGCGATCTCACTCCGGGTGTGGCGCTCGATCGCCTGGTCGAAGGGTGTCACCCAGTCAGCGAGGTCCTTCTTGGTCGCGGCGTCGTCCGGCTGCGGCTTGCTGGCGGCCATCGTCGCCATCGCCGTTCGGGCCAGGTCCACGGCGAAGTCGTGCAGTTCCTGCAGATTGCTCATGATCGGTTCGCATTCGTCAGGGTCGGCCGCACCGCGGCCAGGTCATTGCTGATGAGGCCTTCGACGTCCCAGGCCAGCGCCCGCTCGGTGGCGGCCGGGTCGTCCACGCAATAGGTCCACATGCGATACCCGAGGCCGGCGGCGTGGTGGACGGACTGTTCGGTGAGGCTGTCGAAACGCAGGTTGAGCGCCTGCGGCCGGACCGACTGCAACAGATCGTCGGGCGGCAGGTCCGGGCCGACCCAGGACAGCACGATCTCCGCCTCGGGCAGGTGCTCGCGGACAACCGTGAGCACCTGCCATTCGCCGATGAAGACCGACCTGTCCAGTGCGCCCGCCGCCCGCAGCGTGGTGGCGACGGCAGGTACCAGCGCCGGCTCCTTGTTGTCGACGACCAGCCGGATCGGCACGGTCTCGGCGACCTCGGCGAGCGTGGGGATGCGCTCGTCGGGATCACCGGTACGCAGCCGCCGCAGCTCGTCGAGGGTCAGCTCGCCGGGCGTACGGGGCACGCCCCAGAAGCGTTCGAGGGTCCGGTCGTGCAGCAGGATCGGCGCGCCGTCGCTGCTGGAGCGGACGTCGAACTCCACGGCGTCGGCGCCGAGCTCGCTCGCCAGCCGCAGGGAGGGGAGGGTGTTTTCCGTCCGGAGCGTGGGAGCGCCCCGGTGTCCGACGAGTGTCGTCACGGTGAGGTGCTCCTTCAGCTGCCGACGGACTTGTTGTACGCCGCGATCACGTCGGACATGGAGGTCTGGGCGTCGGTGATCGCCTTGTCGGCGGTGGACTTGCCGAGGATCACGGACTCGATGACGTCGTTCATCTTGTCCCGCGCCTGCGGCATGACGCCCATGAGGCAGCCGCTGCTGGGCGGGGTGGCGGCGGCGTCACGCAGCTCGGCTCCGGGCTTGGCGAAGTCCGGGTAGGTGGCCAGGACGTCGGTGAATTCCTTGGTCTGCGCGGCCGTCGTCACCACCGGGATGTATCCGGTGTGCGCGGCCCAGTAGCCCTGCGCTTCGGGCGAGGCGAGGTACTTGAGGAACTCGCCGGCCGCGGACTGCTGCGCCTTCGGGTGCCCGGCCATCGTCCAGATCGACGCGCCGCCGTTGAACACGCCGCTGGGCTGGGTGCCGTCGGGCCGGATGTAGTTGGCGACGCCGACCTCGAACTTGGCGCCCTTGATGATGTCGCGCAGGTTGGCGGAGGTGAACGGCAGCATCGCGGCGCGGCCGGCCTGGAACGCCGCCGACGCGTCGGTGTTGTTACGGCCGACGTTGAGCAGGTTGCTGTCCTTGACCAGCCCCGCCCAGGTGGTGACCACGCTGCGGAGCTGGTCGTTGTTCCAGCTCACCGAGGTCGACCGGCCGGACCGGCCATTGTCCTGGTCGCAGTACTGCACGCCGCCGGCGGCGAGCATCTGCTCCACCAGCCAGCCGTCGATGGAGGCCACCACGCCGTACTGCGTGACCTTGCCACCGGAGCTCACGGTCAGCTTCTTGGCCGCCTCGGCCAGCTCGCTCATGGTGGTCGGCGGCTTGGCGGGGTCCAAGCCGGCGTTCTTGAACGCGGTCTTGTTGTAGAACAGCATCGGTGCCGAGGCGTTGAACGGCAGCGACTGCAGCTTGCCGCCGATCGTGTAGTACTTGGCGATGCCGGGCTCGATCGTGTCGGTGGCGATGCCGGCCTGGGAAGCCATCTCGGCGAACGGCACGGTGGCCTTGGTGTCCACCATGAGCTGAGTGCCGATCTCAAAGACCTGCACCAGGTTCGGCGTCTGCCGCGACTGCACCGACGCCTTGAGCTTGGTGAGCGAGTCGTTGTACTTGCCCTGGTACGTCGCCTCGACCTTGATCTTGCCGGTGTGCTGCTGGTTGAACTGGTCGACCAGGTAGGCGACGGCCTCGCCGTTGGCGCCGGCCATGGAGTGCCAGAAGGTCACGGTCTGCTGCCCGTCGGCGGCGGCGCCGTCGCCGTCGCCGCACGCGCTCAAGCCGAGCACGGTCACCGCGGCCAGTGCCGCGGCGAGGTGACGTCTACTCAACATTGCTTCCTCCAGATAAGCCGCCGGGCCGCGGTGAGGGGTTGCGGCCAGCATGAGCGGCACATGTGAGATTTAACATCCAGAACGTTGTTTTCACAAGAGTTTCATCATCGCGGACCATGGTCGAAACAGAATGCCGAGGTGAAGCGACGTTATCGGGCCGGTTCACGCTAGGCAAGATCACTTTTCGGCAGCGAAAAGTGCACATAGATTGCGCGAATTTCACATCACTGGAAACGCTTCATCACGCCATCGGCCAATGCGTCGGCAGCCGCCGCCAGACGCTGGCCGGCCAGGTCGAGGCGGCCCAACAGCAGGATCGTCACGAGGTCGCGCCCTGGGACAGGCTCGCCCAGCAAGTCCGAGACAGCCAGCTGGTAGGCCGCCCGCACGCCCGGCTTCTTGGCGGCCACCGCCGCGAGCGCCGCCTCACGCGGCCCGGTCGCCAACAGTCCCACCGCCACGTCCAGCCGGCTCAGCGCGTCGGCGAGCCGATCCAGCACCGGCCCGTACAGGGGCCGCGGCAGTTCGCCGAACAGGTCGAACTCGCGCACGAAGTCGCGTACCGCGTCGAGCACGTCGTCGACGCCGCGGGAGAGCCGGAACAGATCCTCACGGTCCACCGGCGAGGTCACGCTGCGGCGCAGCCGTCCGATCAGGTCCCCACGGCGGGCGTCGCCCTCATGCTCGATCTCTGCGACGAGCTGCCGGGCCACGGCCGGCGGCAGTTGGCCGTCGACGAGCCGGTGGGCCAGCGCGACCCCACGGGCGGCACAGCTGATCTGCGCGCTCACGTGGCCGACCAGCGACCTGTCGTTGCCTGAGGACAGTTCCCTGACCAGCCCCGGCACCCGGCTCAGGACACCGCCGACGCCACGAGCGCCGCGCCCACGCCACCGGCCAGGAAGGCCACGGGCAGCGTCAGCATCCACGCCCGGCCCAGACCCAGGACCTTCAACCATCGAACTCTCCTCGCACCTCGGGAAAGCCCGGCTCCCACGAGGGCGCCGGACATCGACTGCGTCATGCTCACCGGAGCGCCGACGGCCGCGGTGCCCAGAACGACGCTGGCGCTGGACAATTCGGTCAGCACGACACCGTCCTGGCGGGCCACCGCCAGCCCGCCACCCAGCGGCCCCAACCGGCGGAGGCCAAGCGCGCCACCGATCAGGAAGCACGCTGCGATCACGGCCGCGACCAGCGGCGAACGCGCGTACCGGTCCGGTCCGCCACCGAGCAGCACCGCGAACACCGCGATCATCTTCTGCCCGTCGTTCGCGCCGTATGCCAGGCAGATCGCCCCGAATCCGCCCAGGTGCAGCCATCGCAGGCGGCGCCCGGCACCGCCTCGGTCGCGCGCGGTCGGCGGCAGCGCTGCCAGCAGACGTCCGGCGAGCAGCGCTACGGCTGCCCCTACCAGCGGCGCCACTGCCGCTGCGCCGAGCACCCTGGCCACCACGGCCCAGTCGACGGCGGCCGCCGCGCTTCCCATCAGCCGCCCGCCCAGGCCGGCTCCGGTGATTCCGCCGATGAGCGCGAGCGTCAGGCTGGTGGGCAGGCGGCGGGCCGCGAGCGACACCGTCACCGCGACCGCCGCGACGATGCCGCACAGGACCTGAGCACGGGCTGACCCGCCGGCGGCGCCGGAGGGGACGAGCCGGCTGTCCAGGGTGCTGGCGACCGCCGTTCCGACGAGGACCGGTGTCGCGATCACGGCCACGGTGAGCAGCATCAACGCGGCCGACGGACGCAGTCCTCGGATACCGACACCGACGCCTACCACGACACCCGCGTCGTTGAAGCCGGTGAAGGTCGCGAACAGGGCGGCGATGCCAAGGACGGCCGCGGAAGCAAGCGACACGAGACCTCCGAGATGTGAAGATTTCATCGACATATGTGGCATTCGAGGAATTGTCGTGCGCTGGCAGTCAACCGCCGAGCGGCTACATAACCCCAGTAAGAGAAGGGAATCGAGTACCGCTCGGCTAGCACGAACGTTAAGTCGATGTTATCATAACGCCCGCAAGTGTTCACTTCATAGGAACGGGAAGCTGCGGCGCGCATGGGAACAGAGCATCCGACCGGCCCCGATCTCTGGGCCGGCGTCGACGTCGGGACGCAGAGCCTTCGCGTCCTGCTGTCCGACGAGCACGGCACCGTCGTCGGCCGAGGAGCCGGACCGCTGAGCAGCGTCCGAGCAGGCGACCGGCATGAACAAGACCCCGAGCAGTGGTGGCGGGTGTTAGGTGTGGCAAGCCGCCAAGCGCTGCGCGACGCGGAATCGACTGGAACACAGCCGGACCGGCGGGTGCGTGCCATCGCCATCTGCGCCACCTCCGGCACCTTCCTGCTCGCCGACGACACCGGACACGCACAGACGCCTGGGCTGATGTACGACGACGCGCGAGCCGCTGCCGGCTTCGACGCCGACCGCTGGCGCGCCCTGGACCACCCGGCCCAGCCGACCTGGCCGCTCCCCCGCCTCGCCTGGCTGATCCAGCATGGGTCGCCAGAACTGCGCCAAGGACTGGCCAGCGGGCGGCTGGGGCTCCGGCACTGCGGCGATCACCTGGCCGAACGTCTGGCGGGACACCGGGTCGCCACCGACTGGAGCCACGCTCTGAAGACCGGCTACGACGCGGGCAAGCAAGCCTGGCCGGCCCCGCCGATGGAATACCTCGGCCTGCCCGACCGGGCGCTGCCCGAGGTCGTGCGGCCCGGCACCACCATCGGCCGGGTCAGCACGTCCGGCGCCGAGCACACCGGATTCGCCGCCGGGACCCCGATCCGCGCCGGGATGACCGACGGCTGCGCGGCCCAGATCGCCGCGGGCGCCCTCGCGTCCGGCTCATGGAACTCGGTCCTCGGCACGACGCTGGTCGTCAAGGGCGTCACCGACCAGCCGGTCGACGACCCGGCGGGGGTCGTCTACAACCATCGCCACCCCGACCACGGCTGGCTGCCGGGTGGCGCCTCCAGCGTCGGCGCGGGCGTGCTCGAACGCTGGTTCCCCGGCGCCGACCACGACGTACGCGATGCCGCGGCAGCCCGATTCGAGCCCGCCGGCGGTGTCCTGTATCCCCTGGCGGGACACGGCGAACGGTTCCCGTTCCTTCGTCCCGACGCGACGGCCTTCGAGTCTGGACGCTTCACCGACGACGACGATCGGTACGCCGCCACGCTGCAGGCCGTCGCCTACGTCGAGAAGCTGACCTACGCCCACTTGAGCAGGCTCGGGGCGACCGTGGGCGGGCGGCACTACATCACCGGCGGAGCGACTCGAAGCCGCTACTGGAATCAGCTCCGCGCCGACATCCTCGGTGTCACCCTCGAATTGCCCGCCACCGCTGAACCGGCCTTCGGCATGGCCGTGCTCGCCGCCGCCGGCGACGGACTGCTCAGCGACGCCGCCCACCGCATGATCCGGCGGGGCACTCCGATACCGCCTCGCCCGACCGCCGGCGATCGGTTCCTCTCCGCGTACGCGGCCTTCGTCGACGCGTTGACCGCCCGCGGCTGGATCGACGAAGGCCTGGCCCGGCACGCACTGGCGAGCGCGTGAAGACTGGCGTCCTCGCCCGGCTGGGCCTGGCCGACGGCGCCACGCCGTCCTGTCTGCCGGCCTGCAACGGCCGGTCATGAAGGGTACGAATAGGAAGATGGCAGGCATGACGAGCGAACCGACCGACCGCAGCCGCCCAGCCCAGCGTCAGACGGAGATCTTCGAGCATGTGATGCAGCACGGCTCCGTCGCCGCCACCGATCTGGCCGACCTGTTCCACGTCAGCCTGATGACCATCCATCGTGACCTGGACGAGCTGGAACGGCAGGGGGTGGTCAGAAAACACCGTGGCGGCGTCAGCGCGCAGCCGTCCAGCGTCTTCGAAAGCAACGTCTCCTACCGGCTACGTGCGGCCCGGGCCGAGAAGATCGCCATCGCGCACAAGGCCCGCCAGCTGATCGAGCCCGGCATGGCGATCATGCTCGACGACTCCACCACGACGCTGGAGCTGGCCCGCCTGCTGGAGGACGCGGCCCCCCTCACCGTGATGACCAACTTCCTGGAGACCATCAAGCTGCTCAGCACGATCCGCGGCATCCGGCTGCTCGCGCTCGGCGGCGACTACTTCCCGACCCACGACTCGTTCCTCGGCGTACCGTGCGTCGACGCCATCGAAGCGCTGCGCGTCGACATGCTGTTCGCCTCCACCTCGGCGATCTCCGGCAGCTACACGTATCACCAGGAGCAGGAGATCGTCCTGGTCAAACGAGCGATGATCCGTGCGGCACAGCGCACCGTGCTGATGGCCGATCACACCAAGATGGGCCGCGTCGCCCTGCACCGTCTCGCTCCGCTGTCCGACATCGATCTGATCATCACCGACACCCAGGCCTCCCCTGAATCCCTCGTGGAGATGCGGGAGAACGGCGTGCGATATGAGATCGCCTAGCCCACCGATCCCCCACGTCGTCGGCCACCCTCGACCACGCCCGGACCACCTGGAGGAGCTCCGCATGACCCGCGTACTCGTCGCCGGAGATCATTTCGTCACCCCCGACCTCGTCACCGCCGCCCTCGACGCCCGCCGCGACCGGCTCGGCGAACTCGACGTGCGCACCCACACCGGACCCTGGCCGCACACGCCGTTCGGTCCCGTGGGCGAAGTCGACGAAGCCTCCGACATCGAAGACGAGCTGATCGCGCAGTTGCCCGGGGTCGAGGTGCTGATCACCCAAATGGCTCCGGTCACCGAACGAGTCCTCGCCGCCGCCGATGAACTCAAACTCATCGTCGTGACCCGGGGCGGCCCGGTGAACGTCAACCTCGCCGCGGCCCAGGCGCAAGGCATCGAGGTGCGCAGCACTCCCGGCCGCAACGCGCCCGCCGCGGCCGAACACACCATCGCGCTGCTGCTGGCCGCGATGCGCGCCATCCCCGCCACCCACGCGTCGGTCCTGGCCGGCGAATGGCGGTCCGACCTGTACGCGCTCGACGAAGTCGGCTCCGAACTCGGCGGCGCGACCGTCGGCCTGATCGGCTACGGGGCCATCGGCCGCCACGTCGCCCGGATCCTGCGCGCGTTCGGCGCCACGGTTCTGGTTCACGACCCGTACGCCGATCCGGCCACACTCGACGGTGCCCAACCGGTGCTTCTCGCCGAGCTCCTAGAGCGCAGTGACGTGGTCAGCCTGCATGCCCGGCTGACCGACGAGACGCGCGGCCTGATCGGAGCCAAGGAGATCGCCCAGCTGCGGTCCGGCGCCATCCTGGTCAACTCGGCCCGTGGCGGGCTGCTCGACTACGACGCCGTCGCGGACGCGCTCACCGCCGGCCACCTGCGTGCCGCCGCCTTCGACGTCTTCGACACCGAGCCGCTGCCGACCCACTCGCCACTACGCACGGCACCCAACATCGTGGTCACGCCGCATCTGGCCGGCGCGACCGTCCAGACCGCCGAACGAGCCGCCGGGCTGGCAGCAGACGCCGTCGTCACATGGCTGGCTTCGCGCCCGTGAACGCTGACCACCCCCGCCCCTCGTACCGCGTCGGCACCATCCGACGACCGACCGTCGACACCAGCCGCGGGCTGCGATGACGCAGACGATCGCCGCCCTGGGCGGCCACGGCTGGACGCAGACCGCAGACCTGGCCGTCGCGCTGGTCCTGTCGACCGCCATCGGGCTCGAACGCGAGATCCGTCAGAAAAGCGCGGGGCTGCGAACCCACACCCTCGTCGGAATCGCCTCGGCGCTGATCATGCTGGTGTCCAAATTCGGTTTCAGTGACGTCCTCGGCGATCACGTCGCTCTGGACCCTTCCCGGATCGCGGCCCAGATCGTCTCCGGCATCGGTTTCATCGGCGGCGGCCTGATCTTCATCCGCGGTGACGCCGTACGCGGCCTGACCACCGCGGCGACGATCTGGCTCACCGCCGCGATCGGGATGGCGGCCGGAGCGGGGTTGTGGCCCATCGCGATCCTCGTGACCGCCGGCCACTTTCTGGTGACGATCGCCTACACACCGCTGGCTGCCCGGCTACCCCGATCGAAGTACGCCCCCGTCCGGCTCAGCCTGTCCTATCACGACGGTCACGGCGTTCTGCGCAACGCTCTGGCCGCATGCACGGCGCGTGGCTTCTCCGTGCACGAGATGACGATCGAACAACACGGCCGCGCAGGCGAGGCCGATGACACCGTATCCGTGTCGATGTCCCTCGCGGGAAGCCGCTCCATCGATGACCTGACCACCACGCTCGCCGGCCTCGACGGGCTCATATCGATCAGGAACGACGCGTCCGACGAAGTCCCGACGTGAGACTTCGCCGGGAACGCCGTCGCTCCTGACGTATACGGCGTTCCCGACGTGCGGTCATTGATGGCAGCCCCTACGCGGGAGGTCGGGGCCCGAGGCAGAGGACCGGGATGTGCTCGCGCCTCATCGCCCGTCCAGCAGCACGCCGAGGCGCTGGAACATGTCTGGCACCTGCTTGCCTAGCTGGGCTTTGACCAGGTGCTCGGCGAGCCGGGGCACCCCGTCGAGCTCAAGGCGGAACTCCAGGCGGCTGCCCGGGCCGTCCGGGTGGATGGTGTACGCCTGGGTGACAGCGGGCTTGGCACCGGGCTCGGTTCGCAGCGTGATGCGCACGCCGGGTTGGTAGTCGGTGACAGTCAGGACGACCTCGGTGCGGCGGCCCATCACCTTGCGCGTCTGCGTCAGCCGGGTGCCGACGGCGACGGGTGCCGAATCGGGGCGGGAGACCTCCAGAACGTCGGGTTGCCAGGCCGGGTACGCGGTCAGGTCGGCCACTGCGCCGGCAACGGTCTCCGGGTCAGTGGGATACGTGGTTTCGTGCTCGACGACGATCATGATTCGGCTCCTACCTGTTCGCGTACAACAGCTGGGCAGTGAGGGGGTTGAGTTCGACGGCGCTGTCGTCGCCGATGACGACGGTGCCGCCGAGGTTGGCGAGCCGGCCGCCGACGACGGCGTTGGGTTCGAAAGCGAAGGTCATGCCGGGGGCGAGTGGCAGTTCGCCGCCCATGGTCGGGACGTCGAACAGACGCGCGTATGTACGGGCCTCGGGCAGGCGGCGAAGGCCGGAGCCGAAGCCGCAGACCGGGCCCATCGGATTGATCGAGTGCACCAGCGGATGCACGTTCCACGCGTCGGCTTGGCGCAACGGCGCCTGCATGGCCTCGACCAGATCCGCGAACGTGTTGCCCGGCCGCGCGACGGCCAGGCCGGCCGCGTAGCTGGCTTGGGCGATCTCGATGGCGGCTTCGATGTCGGGGTGTGGCTCGCCGATCGCGATCGCGACCTGGTGCTGGGTCTCTTTCATGCCGAACCGGCAGAACACCTCGGCCATGATCACGTCGCCGTCGGCGAGGACACGTGGCGCTTGCGGCCGGTAGGACCAGGCGGCCGGGCCCCATGACACGAAGCCTGGGCCAGAGGAGATCAGCATGTCGGGCGCGGCGACGCCGAGGCGGAACGCGGCCGCCATCCCGGCGGCGTAGACCTCGGCCTCGCTGACGCCCGGACCTGCCGCGTCGCGCATCGCCTCGGCCATGGCGTCCCCGGCGGCGGCCGAATAGCGGATCACCGCCAGTTCTTCCTCGGACTGGCAGACGGTGGCGAACAGGAAGCCCAGCCCGACCGGAGCGAACGTGACCTCCGGCAGCTCAGCCACCACCTCGGTCCACATGCGATAAGGAAGGATCGGGTTGATGTGGAACGGAGGATATGGATCCAGGCCGAGGACGCCGACGGTCGCGGATTCGAGCCGGTTCTCCCGTAGCACTTCTACGATTCCGGCCGCGTTCTTCGCGACCCGGATGCGGTGCGGGGCGATCCACAGATCGTCGCCGCGCCGGGTGGCTTCGATGTGGTCGGCGATGGGCAGCGTCGACCAGGTGAGCTGAATCGGGTCCGCGTCGCGGCAGAAGATCACGATCGAGCCGGGCCGGTCGTTGGTGAAGTACACGTCGGGCGCGAAGGGGGCGAGGTCGGCGCATTCGTGCTCGCCATACGCGATGAGGGCGTCGAGCCCTTCGGCGTCCATGATGTCGCGGGCAAGGCTCCAGCGGCGATCCCGCTCGGCCAGACTGTAACGCGGCACAGTATTGATCATGCCGTTGACGGTAGGCAGGCCCGCCTGACCAGCGCGTCTGTCGCGCTACCGGGGTTTCTCCGGACACGACTGGCGTTGCTTAGGTATCGGGGTCGGCCCGCTTAAGTATCGACGTGAGTTCTGCGCGCGTCGACACCCCGAGCTTCGGGTACGCCTTGTACAGATGGAAGCCGACCGTACGCGGGCTGAGGAACAGCCGGGCGGCGATGTCACGATTGGATGCCCCGGTGGCGGCGAGCCGGACCACCTGCCGCTCCTGTGAGGTCAGCATCGCCAGCGGAATCGCCGGATCCGGTGTGGGTTCGGCATAGCCGGCCGCACGGAGTTCGTCGTCAGCCCGCGTCTGCCACCCTCCGGCGCCGATCCGGCGGAAGACCTCACGGGCCGCATTCAGCTGCACGGCTGCGTCAGCCCGGCGTTGCCGCCGCCGCAACCATTCGCCGTACAGCAGATGTGTGCGCCCGTGCTCGATCGGATGCGCGTCTTCAGCATGCAGCACAAGAGCACGTTCGTAGTGCGGTTCAGCGTCCTCGCTCAGCAGGGCGGCGCAACGCTCGGCCACCGCCAGCGCCCAGGGCCGGCCGACGGCCTGCGCCCAGTCGGTGAACTTGTCTTTCGCGTCAGCGGCCTCGGCGTACATCTCCGGGCCGAGCCGTGCCGCTGCTTCGACCCGGTCGGGCAGCGTGTGCAGTTGCAGGCTGACGCTGTGCCGGGCGGGCCCGACCGCGGCGCGCCGCAGCCGATCGAGGGCGCTGTCGTACCTGCTGTGTTGAAGGTCGAGCACGGTCAACGCATGCACAGCCCACCCGGACCCGGCTGTCCAGTACCGCTGCTCGCACGCGGCCAAAGCCTCCCGTGCCGTCGTGTCGGCCAGGTCGTCCCGGCCCTGGACCGCGTGCAGCCACGCAGTCAATCCGGTCAGGTGTCCCCGGCGATGGTGTTGCCCGGTGTCGACCGCCGTACGCAGTGCCTCATCCCGGGCCGCGGCGGCCTCCTCGGGCTTGCCCAACAGCAGCTGCGTCACCGCCAGCAGACCCAGCGGCTGGGGCAGCAGCATCGCCCGGCCTTCCTCGTAGCAGTCGGCGACCAACCCGGCGGCCAGGTCGCGAACCCGCCGGTGGTCACCGAGCAGCAGCCCGGCGTACGCGGCCGCCAGCCGCTGCGGCACGGGGGTTCCCGGAACGTCCGCCGCCCGCACATACGCGTCCAACTCGGCAACCGCGCCGGCGGGGTCCCCGGCCGTGGCCTTGTCCAGTCCCTCGACCAGCCTGGCGAGCCGCCCAGCTGCCACGCTCTTCAGGCGGTCGAACACTGCCTGCTGCTCCGGGCCGTACGCGCTGCTCCAGGCGTAGACCGCGGCGCGGGCCACCACCGAGGCCAGGTACTCCGGCATCCCGGCGGCCGCGGGGACGGCGTCGTCCACGAGGACGCGTGCCGCGGTGACGGGCACCCCGCGTTCGAATTCCAGCAGCGCCCGGACGCCGGCCAATCGCCGGGTCGAGGCGGGATCGTCGGCTCGCTTGCCAGCCCGGCGGGCCAACTGCTCGGCCCGGTCGAGCTGGCCCGCCTCCAATGCCGTGGCCGCCGCGTACGCCAAGCGCCGGAACCGGTCCCCCGGCTGGCCGGACATGGCGGCCGCCCGCTCCGCGGTGGACGAGGCGATCGACAACGCACCCCGGACTTCCGCCCGGGTGGCCACCCCCTCGATGTCGTCGGCCAGCCGGTCGTCGACTCCCGTCGTGGCGGCCGCCCGGTGCAGCAGGCCGCGGTCACCCTCGGTTGTATCGGCGAGCACGCGATGGGCGTCGAATCGCTCCTTGATGTCGGCTTCGACCTGGGCCGCGACCCGGATCAGCGGATGCCACAAGGTGATCCGCGCGTCGGCTGTCCGGATCAGCCGGGCCCGCTCCAGCCGGGCGAAGTCCTCCAGCGTGCCGCCGGCCGCCATCGCCGCGGACAGGATCACGTCCCGGTCGCCGTCCCCCGCCACCGCCGTGACCAGCAGGCACATCCGGGTGGCCGAAGGCAACAGGGCGATCCGTTCCCGGTAACCCCGCAACACCCGGCTCGGCAACGTCCCGACCTCCACGAACGCGGGGGTCAGCGGAGCGAACCCACCCGCCCGCTGTTCAGGCGTCAACGACCGCGGCAACTCCAGCAACGCGAGCGGGTTGCCCTCCGCCTCTCTCAGCATCTGATCGCGTACGCCCAACGCCAGGTCGGCGCTGTGCTCGGCGAGCAACTGCTCAGCCGCGTCCTCCGCGATGCCGGTCAGGTGCAGCTCGGCAAGACCCAGGCTCTCGGCGAACCCACCATCGTCGCGGGCGGCGAACACGACGCCGACCGGCTCGGCCTGCAGACGGCGTACCGCGAACAACAGCGCGTCGGCGGACTCCCGGTCCAACCACTGCGCGTCGTCGACCAGGCAGAGCAGCGGCCGGTCGGCGGACAGCTCGGCGAACAGGGTCAGGAGCGCGAGCCCGACCTGGAACCGATTCACGACATCGGCCGATAGCCCGAGTGCACCTTGCATCGCCGCCCGCAGCGCCTGCGGGAGCACGTCGATCCGGTCGACGACTGGACGCAACAGCAGATGCAACGCGGCATATGGCAGCTCTGCCTCGGTTTCCACGCCCGTCACCCGAAGCAAGCCGAACTCCGTGTCGGCCGCCAGGTCGTCCAGCAGTGCCGTCTTGCCGATGCCCGGTGCTCCGCGAAGGACTAGCGCCGCACCTTGACCAGCACGGACCGAATCGGCCAGCGCACGCAACTCAGCTCGTTCCTTGTCGCGTCCATACACCGGCGTACCCCCAAGATCCGCCCGCGATGGTACCGCCTCCCGGCCGCTAGACGGGGTTCAGATATTCCGGGTTGTCCGCCACGAACTCGCCCAACCGGTCACTTCGGGCCGCGCCGAACATCTCCATCGTGCCTTCGTTGAGTCGTTCTCCTCGACCGCCCGGGCTGTAGGTTCCACCATTGGTCTTCAGCGAGATCAGGTCAGCGGCGGCCAGCACCTTCAGGCTGAACAGGAAGTCCCCGGGCTCATAGCCGCCAGTGTCCAGCTTCAGCGAACCACCGGCCGCCTTGAGGAGTTCCGAGAGCTTCGCCGGATTGCTCAGCACTCCCGCCGTGGTCGCCTTCTTCGCCATCGCCCGGATCAGCTGCTGTTGATGACGTTGCCGGTCATAGTCGCTCTTGGGCAGGCCGTAGCGCTGACGGGAGTAGTCGAGCGCCTCCCATGCGGCCATGTTCCGGCAGCCCTTACGGTGCACCCAGGCACCGGGCAGCTCGGGGTACCCCCCGTAGCCGGCCTTCTTGATGTACTCCGGCTGACCCTTGCTGTTCTTGAGGTAGTGACTGGACCAGGTGTTCTCTTCGACGCACAGATACACGCCGCCCATTGCGGCGATGACATTCTTGAATCCGCTGAAGTCGATCACCACCACCCCATCGAAACTGATTCCAGTGACCTGCGTGAGGATCTTCTTCACCAGCCCCGCACCGCCCTGCCAGCCCTGGCCACGTTGCGAACCGTGGTAGTACATCTCGGTGATCTTGCCGCTGCCGCCGGACCACCCGGCCTTGGGCCAGGCAGGGGATTCCACAATGGTGTCCCGTGGGATCGACATGAGGTACGCCTCGTCGTGCGACGCGGGGACGTGCAGCATCATGATCGTGTCGGATCGGGCGTTGTCCTTGTCCTGATTCTGCCGGGTGTCGACCCCCAACAGCAGCAGATCGATCGCACCGGTCAATGGCTTACCTTGAGGCTTGGGTGCAGGACTTCCACCGCTGTCGACGCTGGCGACCTCGATCGACGAGGTCAAGTCGGACATCACCGAACGCGCCACCACGACGCCGCCGAATCCCGCGAGGGTCACCAGCACCCCCACGACGACGACAACCCGAGACCACAGTGGCGATCGGACTTTGGCCCCGGTCCGTGCTCGCGTCGTGGTCTTGAGTGACCGCTTCCCCAACTGCCTACCGCCTCCCGCGTCCTCGGCCGGCGAGCCGACTGGTCAGAGATCTTGACGTGCTCCGAGGAGAAAAACGTTGCCCTCCATGCCGATCACGTAAAGCTCGAGGCCTCGCGGACGCTGGGTCTGTTCACGGGAGGGACGGTCACAGCACGGTCAGCGTCGTCGTGACCGTGCTGTGACCGCGTACGGCGGCGACTTCGGAGTGCCTGGACTCGATCAGGCCGTCATCAAGGCCAATGCCTTGTCCAGTCCGGGATCCCGGCCGGCCGACAGGTCGGCTGCCGTCATCGGGGCCGGGTAGTCGACGGCCACGCCGATGCCGTTGATGATCTCCCGGTTGGCCGACAGGTGATGCAGCGGCGTCAGGAGCAGCACGCTGTTGTCGTCCAAGGCGTACGCGATCGGCATGCCCGAGACCATGCCGGCCGTGCGGGCCCCCACCAGCTTGCCGAGCTGAAGATCCCGCACCGCGCCGCTGAACGCGTCGCACGCCGACGCGCACCATCCGTCGGTGAGCAGCGTCACCGGCACATTCAGCAAGGGAGTCGAATCGTCGGTGCGGTGCGGTGTGCAGTGGTCGCGGACGTCGCAGTCCCAGCTGTAGATCTTGTCGTGCGCGAGCGCGCTGAGCAGCTTGGCGACCTCCTCGTCCCGTCCGCCGCCGTTGCCACGCAGATCGAGGACGACCCCGCGGATCTGATGGTCCTGCCGCAGCGCGGCGATCTTGCCGAGCACCTCGTCGGCCGCGCCCGGGCTGAACGTCGGCAGGACGGCGTACACGATCCCGCCGGGCAGGGCCCGGGCCGACACTGCCGGCGGTTGCGTGGCCGGCAGGACTTCTTCGTGGAGGGCGACCGTCATGGTGGTGGCCGTGGCCGGCCGGCGGATCGTGATCCGGATCGTCTCGTCCGCGGACTGCGGTTGGAGCAGGCCGAGCACGCCTGGCGAAAGCATGCCGGCGACGAACAGGGGCACGCCGTCGACGGCCTCGATGATGTCACCGGGTCGCAGTCCGGCCTTGTCTGCCGCCGATCCGGGCTGGACGGCCTGCAGGTAGATGGGGCCGCTCGCGTCGCGGATGTTGGGCGTCGCCCGGCCTTCGGTGGTGACGGCGATCCCCAGACCCAGGCGTACGCTCGGCGGCGTCTGCTGGACGATCCACGCGTTGTGGTTGTCGTTCAGGGCGGTGATCATGCCCCGCAGCGTGGCCGCCGCGAGGGCCTGACGCAGGCCGGCATCGTCGGGCAGCGTCGCCAGTACCCTCGCGTACACCGTGGCGAAGGCGTTCCAATCCCGGTCACGGTGTCCGCTCAGCCGGGGCAGGGTGGCCGCCGCCCGGTCGAGACCACGGCTCTGCAGCTCCTGGGTGAACGCCGCGAACGCGGTGGTCAGCAGCGTGCGATCGTCCAAGATGGAACCGGCGTAGTACCGGGCGAAGACGCACTCGTATGCCTGCCGCAGCGTCGTGAGCGTGGTAGGCGTGGCCGGCAGCGCCGGCCCGTCGGAGGCGGGCGCGCACGGTGCCGGAGAGTCTGCGCTCGCTGCCGTCGCGCCAAGCGGTCCACTCCCGCCCAGCAGGCTGTATCCGAGTGCGACGACCAACCCGGCGGCGAGCGCCGAGAATCTGACCTTCATCCGTTCTCCTTCGGTCCGGCACGCCGACCGGCGTACGTCCGAAGTAGATCGAGTCTGGTGTTGCCTAGGCGTTAATCGCGGACGTGCTTGCGCCACCATGGAAGGAAGTCCGTCGGGAGCATGGGCTCGCCCAGGTACCAGCCTTGCCCGATGATGCCGGGCAGTTGTGCCAACGCCCGAGTGGTGGTGTCGTCCTCGATCCCCTCGGCCACGACGACGATCCCCATCGTCCGGCCGATCCCGTGGACGCTGTGGACGATTGCCTGACTGGCGCGATTGGACAGGAAATCACTGACGTAGGACCGGTCGATCTTGATCTCACTGAGGGGAAGATGGCGTAGTTGCTGGACCGATGCGTAGCCGGTGCCGAAATCATCCAGCGACAGGGCGAATCCCGCGTCCGTGATGGCGCGAGCAGCTTGGGTGATCCTCGACAGGTCCGTTGCCAGAGCGCCTTCGGTGATCTCCAGCATCAGCTGGCGCGGATGGATGCCGGTGGCCGCCACCGCCGCCTGGAGCACCTGCAGCAGCCCGTCGTCGCGCAGGTCGTTGACGCTGACGTTGACCGACGCACGGATCACGATGCCGATGTCGTTCCATGCCGCGAGCTGACCGGCCACGTGGTGCACGACGTGGCCGGTCAGCATGTGCATGATGTGGCTGGACTCGATCGCGGCGATGAGTTCGCCGGCCGGCACCGGTCCCCATTCGGGGTGGGTCCACCGGACCAGCGCCTCGACTCCGACAGGCCGTCGCGTGGCGAGGTCCACCTGAGGCTGGTACACCATGACGACCTCGCTGTGCCCCGCCGGCCGACGAAGCGCGTCACCCAGGGCGGTCAAGATGTCCAGCCGATGCTGGGTGACATCGGACGCCGTGGCCCGATACATCTCCGTGGGTCTACCGGCGTTACGCGCATCGACCATTGCCAGCTCGGCGTTCTCCACCAGGGTCGCCAGATCGCGCCCGTGCTCGGGGGACATGGCGATGCCGGCGACGGGGTGGAGGTCGAACGGTATGCCGTCGAGCTCGACAGGGTCGTCGAGGAGCCGCACCGCGTTCGCGGCGATCTCCCGCGCTCGCTGCCTGGACGCGTCGGGCAGGAGGATGACGAACCCCTCACCCGCGAGCCGGCCGACCCGGTCATCGCCGAAGGCGTGCCGCAGGCGCCGCGCGGCCACCGCGACGACCTGCTCGTACATGCTGCGGCCAAGACTGCGGCTCACCTCCAGGACGGCCTCGATATTGATGAACACGATCGCCAAAGGTCGTGGGTGCGCCCTGACCACGTCACTCTCGGTCAGTGACGCCAAGCCGACCTGGAGGCCACTGCGGTCGAGCAGACCAGTGACCGGCTCGCGCTGGAACCGTTGCCTCGAACGGGCTTGATCACGCCAGATCTGGTTGAGGGCGAGCAGCGGCAGCGCCACCGCCACGCTCCACCATCCCGGCACGGCAGTCAGTAATGGCGAGACGAGCACCATCGCAGCGATGGCGCCCAGGAGATCACCCCGCAGACTCGACGGCAGAAAACGGGATACCTCGATGGCGGACATCCACCGGCCGACCACTATGAGCCCTAAAGTGATCGTCGCCCATGCCGCTATCGCCGGCATCAGCCCCAGCACGTCGCGCCCGGTCACGTCGACGCCCGGATGCGTTATCGGCCGACCGCCCAGCAAGGCGATCGCCAGTTCCGCCACCGCGAGCGCGACGACCAGCCGAGCTATCAGGAAGACGGCGCGGCCGGGCGGCAGCCGTCGGCTCAGCGCCGACACGGTGCCGGCGACCGCTTGGACGACGATGGCCGGAGCGGCGCCCCACAGCAAGAAGATCACGAGCGTGAAGCACGGCGACAGGGTCGCGTGCGGAGCGATACGAGCCCTTCGAGCCAGCGCACCCACTGGAACGTCGACCAGCACGGCCAGCAGACTCAGCGACCAGAAGCCGGCCGGAGCGTCCGGCAGCAGCCTTACCGTCACCGGTACCGCCCACGCGATGAGCAGCCCGGCCGACACGGCCAACAGCGACACGAACACGGTCGGCGCGATCTGCTGCACTCGCCCAGGCTGACGCTGATCACCGGGCGCACCGGACGACCTTCGTACCCCTAGTGTCTTGGCAATCCAGACCATCGATGTCGCCGAACGTCACAGAAACGGACGCCGTTGCCTAAACGGCTTAATCAGACATACTGCCCTTAGTTACACAATTGTAATCCCGGTCCACTGTCTTCGAGCCAGCATCGCGAGTACGCCGCGGAGCGTAGTGCGCCCAGTCCGATACGACGGGTTACGTAGTTCTGCGGCCGCTGCTCGCAGGATGTCGATACGGCCGTGCTCGGCGATTCTGGCAGGCATGCGACGAATGAGCACAGCAGGGTGGACACTGCCACGGGTGGCGACGGTCGGCGGTCTGGTCGTCGGCGCCGCCGGGATCGCGACCCTGTGGGCAGCGGGGGTCGCGTTCCCGTTCGCCGTCCCACCGGGAATGATCATCCTGTTGGCGGGTGCCATATTCGTGACACTGGCCCGGTGGCGCTGGGCTCCGGGCCTGGGCGCCGGGCTGGGGCTGTTCGTCACGGTCGGTTTCCTGATCAGCCCCAGCGGGCTCAGCAACCTGTCCGGCGACGCCGGGACGCCCATCGCCGTCGGCCAGGCCGTCCAGTTGGTCGGCGTGATCACCGCCTTCCTCGCCGGGGTGGTCGCGACCGCGGCCGCGTACCGAAAGCACGCCGGGGTCCACTAGGCGAGCGTGCGAGTATGAGCACGGTGGGAGGCCGGACATCCTTGAAGATCACCAATTCCCAGCTGGCGGACGGCGTCCTGGCTGCCCTGCTCGTCATCTTCGGGCTCTTCGGCACGGCGTACGCCGAAGGCGAGACCACCGCCACGCGGGCGTACGCGTTCGCGGCGACGGCTGCCGCAGCGCTCGCCCTGCGTCGCCGATGGCCGCTGCAGGTGCTCGCCGCCGCGACGATCTGCACGTGCGCCTATCTGATCATCGGCTACGCCTACGGGCCGATACTGATCACCTTCATGATCGCCGCGTACACCGCGGCACGCCACGCTCCCCCGGTCCGGTCGGCACCGGCCTGTCTGGCTGCACTGCTGCTCCTGCTCGTCCACCTGTTCATCCGTGACACCCCGCTCGGCATGCTCGGACTCATCCCCGTGTCCACATGGGTCGTCGTACCCTTCGCGCTGGGTTTCGCCCTCCGGCTGCGGCACGAGGCGGCGGTCCGGGCCAGAACGGAGGCGATCCGCCGGAGCGTCGACGATGAGCGTCTGCGGGTCGCCCAGGAGGTCCACGACATCGTGGGCCATGGGCTCGCCGCGATCAAGATGCAGGCCGACATCGCCCTGCATGTGCTCGCCAAACAGCCAGGACAGGCGGAGCTGGCCCTGCTTGCCATCAGCCGCACCAGCGGCGAGGCCCTGGACGAGCTGCGGGCGACGCTGGCGCCGGTCCGGGAGACCGGCACTGACGCGCCACGCACACCGGTGGCCAGCCTCGCCCGTCTTGACGGGCTGCTCAAGCGCATGGCCGACGCCGGCGTGCACGTACGCCTGCGGATCGTCGGGCAAGCACCGGCCGCGCTGCCCATCGACGTCGATCTGGCAGGCTACCGAATCGTGCAGGAGTCGTTGACCAACGTGCTGCGCCACAGCGGAGCGCGGCACGCTAGCGTCGACATTCGACACGAGACCGACGGGGTGCTCATCACCGTCGCCAACCCGGTCACCGAAACCGCGCCGGCCCAAGGCGGGCTCGGCACGGCGGGCATGCGCGCACGCGTCCAGGCTCTGGGCGGACAATTCAGCGCGGGGCATCAACCGCACGGCTGCTTCGAGGTCCGGGCCCACCTTCCCACCGGAGACCGAACTTGATCAGGATTCTCATCGCCGACGATCAGGATCTCGTCCGCCTCGGCCTGCGTACGCTGATCGACAGCGAGGACGGCATGGCGTGCGCCGGTGAGGCTGTGGACGGTCTGGCCGCCGTCGCCGCCGCCCGCCGGGAACGACCCGACGTCATCCTGATGGACATCCGCATGCCCGGCGTCGACGGACTGGTCGCGACCCAGCGGATCACCTCGGATCCGGCGCTGGCAGCCACCAGAGTCATCGTCCTCACCACGTTCGAACACGACCAGTACATCTTCGACGCCCTGCGCCACGGTGCCAGCGGCTTTCTCCTCAAAGACACGAAACCCGCCGACCTGCTCAACGCCATTCGATCTGTCGCCCAGGGAGACGCTCTCCTGTCGCCCTCCGTCACCCGCAGACTCGTCCGCGAGTTCGTGACCGCCGTGCCGCGTACCGGCATCCCGCACCCGGCGCTGGACAACCTCACCAACCGGGAACGCGAGACGGTCACTCTGGTCGCCGAAGGGCTGAGCAACGACGAGATCGCCGAACGGCTGGTGATCAGCCCTGCGACCGCGCGCACCCACGTCAGCCGGGCGATGACCAAGCTCGGTGCCCGCGACCGGGCGCAACTCGTCGTCTTCGCGTACCAGTCGGGGTTGGCCAAGTAGCGCCCGCGCCATCGGGCGACGAGCTGCGCGCTGCGTACCATCGGGCTCGTGAAGGAACGCGTCGTCGTCACGGTCGCGTACGACCACGCGGAACTGCTCGACATCGCGTGCGTGACCACCACCCTCGGCATGGCAAACCAGCTGGGCGCTCGCATCCCGTATCGGCAGCTGATCGCCACGCCGGCCGGGCGACCCATCGAGCTGCACTCGGGCCTCGCCCTGACCGGGCAGCAACCGCTGGAGCGGCTCGTCGGGCCGGTGCACACGCTGATCGTCAGCGGAGGCCTCGGGCATGAGCGTGCGGCCGCCGACACTCGGCTGGTCGGGCACGTACGCCGGCTGGCCAAGCTGAGCAAGCGGGTGGCGTCGGTGTGCACCGGCGCTCACGTGCTGGCGGCCGCCGGGCTGCTCGACGGGCGGAGAGCCACGACCCATTGGGGTTTCGCCGCACAACTCGCCGCCCGTTTCCCGAAGGTCACGGTCGACCCTGATCCGATCTACATCCGCGACGGGGACATGTGCACCGCCGCCGGAGTGACCAGCGCGCTCGACCTGACGCTGGCGTTCATCGAGGAGGACCACGGCTCCGATGTGGCGCGGACCGTGTCGCGCCATCTGGTCACGTACTTGCAGCGTCCGGGCAATCAGGCCCAGATGAGCATCTTCACCGCCGCGCCGCCGCCCGGGCACGATGTGGTACGCCGGTTGGCCGATCATGTGGCGAGCAGCCTGGACGGCGACCTGTCCAGCGCCACGCTGGCGGCGTACGCCGGAGTCAGCGAACGTCATCTGGCGCGCCTGTTCGTCGAGCACCTTGGACAGACCCCCGGCCGTTATGTGCGACAGGTCCGCATCGAGGCAGCGGCCAATCTGCTCACGTCGACCAAGTTGCCGGTGGCCGCCGTCGCCCGCCGTTGTGGCTTCGGGTCGGCTGAAACGCTGCGGCTGGCGTTCGCCCAGCGCTATGGCACCACTCCGGCGGCGTTCCGGGCGACGCAGACCACCACTGGCTGACCGACGACGGGTACGCCGCCATGCGTACCAATATTCCGGACATCTCGTGGCGCGCGGCTCGACGTGCCCCGCGGACCGGTGCCACCGTGGCGGCCATGAAGATCATCGGACCTCGCTGGCCGAGCGTGGCCGGCCTGGCCGCCGCGGGGTTTCAGCTCGCGACGGGCGTGCAGCCGGAGACCGTCGCGATCACCCTGACTGTCGCGGCGCTCTGTTACCTGGGCGCGGCGGCCTTGGCGCGGCCGTGGGTGGCCTGGGCCGGGATCGCGGGCGGCAGCGCGGTGGTCGTCGTGACCGAAGCGGCCGGATTCCCCTGGTGGGCCGGTGTCGGCGCGGTGGCGCTCGTGCTCGTGGGGGTGGGCTTGGTCGCGGGCGTTCCGCGATCGGCGCTGACCTGGCAGGCCGCCGCCCTGGTCGGGTACGGCGGTGTCGCGGTGACCGCGCTGCTGCTGGCGCCTCGCCTCGGCCTGATACTCGGCGGGATCGCCCTGGCCGCTCACGCCGCTTGGGATGTCGTCCACTATCGGCGCAACCAGGTCGTGCCGCGGTCACTGGCCGAGTTCTGCGTGCTGCTCGATGTACCGCTGGGGGTGGGGGCGATCGTGGTCGCACTCGTCGGCTGACGGCCGGTCCCGCCTTCGCCGCCGCGCAGCCGATGCGCCGGCTGTCCAAGCCGGCAATCCAAGTTGGCTGTCCAAGCTGGAATTTGCGAGGTGTCTTACGGGGCGAGCAGCCGCACGGTCGCCGTCCGCAGTAGCTGGGCAGCCTGGCGGACACTCAGGTGTTCGGCTGCCACCTGGTCGCCGGCGGCGTGCCCGAGTGCGGTGAGGGCGTTCACCAGCCAGTCGGCGGGCTGATGCGGGTCGATTTCACCGGACGCCTGTCCGCGCTGGATGAGCTGGGTCAACCGCTGCTGGACGTCGTGGTGACGCCGCCGGTCGTGTTCGGCCGGCACGGCCGGCCGGGCGGCGTCGGCCAGCACGGGGTGTGCCCGGTACAGCTGCCAGGAGATGTCCTGCAGCCGCAGCAACGCGGCGATCGCCGGGCCGCGATCGAGATCGGCGGCGTCCATCGCGACGGTGGCCTGTTCACTGATCCGGTCGACGACGGCGATCAGCAGCACGTCCCGCGACGCGAAGTGCGCATAGACGGTCTGCCGGGTCACCCCGGCGGCCGTGGCGATCGCGGCCATGCCGGCGTCCGGCTGGCGGGCGAGCAGGTGGATGGCCGCGTCGAGGATCGCGGTGCGACTGCGTTCAGCGTCAGCGCGACGTCGCCCGCCAGTGGGAGCCGGAGACACCAGTCACATCCTTTACACGGTTGTCAGATCTGTCTGTCTCACATATCTTACAACGATGTCAAGGAAATGGCTGGATGCGAGGAGTACGCCATGACTGCACATGTCACCGACAGTCCGGAGCGGTTCGTCGCCGACTTCTTCACCGGCCTCACCGAGCAGGTCGTTCTCGCGGACACCGATACGGCCGAGGCGATGGCCCGCTTCTACACCCCCGGCATCGTCCAGATCAGCGACGGCATCCACCTCGACTGGGACAAGCTGCTGGCCCACATGAGACCAGCGCGCAAGACGCTGACCGGGGGCCGGTTCAGCGTCGAGGTCCACGAGGCGGTCGCGTCTGGTGACACCGTCGCCGCCCGCCTCACCCTGCGCGTGGTCAGCGGCAAAGGCCGGCGTATCGACACCGAGGTGTTCATGTTCGCCAGCTTCACGCCCGACGGCCGGATGACCCAGTCTCGCCAACTGACCCGCGCCCTCGACGGCTCGTGATGCCTCGCCGGGCATCGGCGGCCGCCTGAGTCCGCTGTTCGCGGTGACACGGGCGGGTCACCGCGAACAGCCGCACCCGGGTCAGCGCTTGACGATCGTGCCGTTGATGATGCAGTTCTGATTGCCGTTGGGCAGCTTCTTGCAGTTGACGGTGCCGACGAACCAGTACCTGGATGTCCCGAGCTGGATCGCGATCTTGCGTGCCGTCACGCCGGTGCCGTCGTCGCCGCCACCGAGCTCACCCAGTTCACCGAGCGTGGTCTCAAGGCCGGGCTTCGCGGCGGCGAGGACCCGGACTCCGGGCACCTCACCGCCGTCGAACAGCGCCGTGAGTTCGTCGGCGGTGAGGTCGCCCTCGCGGCCGGCGGTGTCCAGCACGAGCGCGCCGCCAGGCTCGTCGGCCCGCTCCCCGTACAGGTACTCGACGGCACTGAGCATCTCCCGCACCTGGAGCTGGCCCTCCCGGGTGTCCACCTGGACCCCGAGGACGTCCTTGACCTGCTCCCTCACGTCGACGACCACGGTGTCGGCGGTCCCGGAGACGACCATCTCGAAGGGAATCCAGAAGAATTCCCACACCCCGTTGTTGCAGGTGAACACTCCGCCGCCGAGCTGGGTGCCGTGCGGCACGGTCTTCTTGCCGATCGTCTTGCCGTTGTCGTCGACGTACTCGATCACGCAGCCCTTCTTCGGGTCGGACGGCTTGTCGTCCTGTGCGTACGCCGAACCGGCGGCCGACAGGATCGCGCTCGCGATCACGCCCACGGCCAAGGCCCTGCTGAGCATCCGTTGCGCCATGCTTCCTCCCATGGAGATGTCCAATGCGTTGGCGCTGAGGACTGTGGCAGCCGAGGTTGGCGCTGGGCTGAAGCGGCGCTGAAACTGCCTCCCCCAGGCCACCGTTCACCGTGCGTCACACCATGCTTGCTCAAAAGCCGAACTGTCCGATTTCGACCACGCATGAGGTGACACGTGGTGGAGATGGGCAGACTGTGACCATGACGCAGGTGAGGCTTCTCGGCCCGATCGAGGTTGCTTCCGCCGACGGCACGGTCACGGCGGTGCCAGGGCTGCGCCGCCGCGCCGTGCTCGCCGTCCTCGGCCTCAACCCCGGCCGGACCGTCAGCATCGACCAGCTCATCGACGTCGTCTGGGACGCCGAACCGCCGGCCACCGCGACGAACACGTTGCAGCGCAACATCTCCTACCTGCGAGAGCTGCTCGGCTCCAAGGACGCCATCGTCGCCAAGCCGCCCGGCTACGTCCTGCGTACCGCGGACCTGTCCACCGACGTCGAGGAGGCGGAACGGCTGATCTGCCAAGGCAGGCAGGCAGCCAGTCCGCAGGAGGCGGTCACCCATCTGGACGCCGCGCTCGCACTGTGGCGCGGGCCGGCGCTCACCGACGTGGCCGAGCTGCGGTGGCTGGGCGAGCAGGCCCAGCGACTGGGCCAGACCCGGTTCGAGGCGATCCGCACACTCGTCGACGCTCGGCTGGCCCTGGGCGAGCACGCCCAGCTGGTGCCGGAACTGGAGCAGTTGGTGGCCGCGCGCCCGTTCGACGAGGACCTGCATCGGCAGCTGATGCTCGCGCTCTACCGCGCCGGCCGGCAGGCCGAGTCGCTCGCGCGATACCAGCGGTTGAAGCGGACACTCGCCGACGAGCTGGGGATCGATCCGGGTCAGGGCCTGCGCGACCTGGAGGCCTCGATCCTGCGTCAGGACAGCGCGCTGGACGCACCGAGCCAGCCCCTGATCGTCGCGCCCACGGTTCGCGTACCGGCGCAGTTGCCGTTGGCGACAGCGGCTTTCGCGGCTCGGCGCGACGAGCTGAAACGGCTCGACGAGGTGATGGCACGGCGTACGGAGAACGTGTGTATCGCCATCGTCTCGGGCACGGCGGGCGTCGGCAAGACAACCCTCGCGGTGCACTGGGCGCACTCCGCGCGCCACGGGTTCCCGGACGGTCAGCTGTACGCGGATCTGCGCGGCTTCGACCGGAGCGGTTCGGTCACCGAGCCCGCGACGGTTCTTCGGGCGTTCCTGGACGCTTTCGGCGTACCGCTGGAGAAGATCCCGGCGGAGATCGACGCGCTGGCCGCCCTCTATCGCAGCGTCCTTGCCGACAAACGGATTCTGGTGGTTCTCGACAACGCGCGCGACGCCGAACAGGTGCGGCCGCTGCTGCCGGGAACGCCCGGCTGCGCGGTCGCGGTGACCAGCCGCTACCAGCTCACCGCCCTCGTCACGGTGGAGGGTGCGCAGCCGATCATCCTGGAGCCGCTCACCGACGACGAGGCACGTGACTTGTTGACGCGCCGGATCGGCAAGGATCGCGTGGCCGCGGAGGAGGCGGCGATCCAGGAGATCATCACGTGTTGCGCCCGGCTGCCGCTGGCTCTGGCGCTGGCCGCCGCGAGCTGCGTCACCCGGCCACACCTGCCGGTACGCGGCGTCGCAGCGGAGCTGCGGCAGTCGTTCGGCACCCTCGACGCGTTGCGGAACCTGGACTCCGGCACCGACATCCGGGCCATCTTCTCGTGGTCCTATCATGCGCTGAGCCCTGATGCCGCAAGGGTTTTCCGCCTCTTGGGGCAGCATCCCGGCCCCGACTTCACCGTGGCGGCCGCCGCTAGCCTGACCGCGCTGCCGGTGGCTGACGTCCAGCAGAGGCTGGCCGAGCTGGTCCGGGCGAATCTGCTGACCGAACCCGGCCCTGGCCGCTACGGGCTGCACGATCTGCTGTGGACCTATGCCGCCGATCTCGGGCGTGCCGAGGACGGCTTCCCTCGCCTGCTCGATCACTACCTGCACACCGCGATGTCAGCCGCTCTGCTGCTCAACCCGCAGCGGGAGCCGCCGGTGGTGCCGCCGCCGAGCCCGGATGCGACGCCGGAGCGCTTGAGCAGCCGGGAGGAGGCCGCTTCGTGGTTCACCGCCGAACGCGCCGTCCTGCTGGGTCTGATCAAACGCGCCGCCGCGCTCGAATACCACGAGTACGTGTGGCGGCTTGCCTGGGCGACCCTGGACCACCTCGACCGCGGCGGTCACTGGCGCGACCAGGTGGCCAACCAGCAGGTGGCGATCGAGAGCGCGAAGTGTCTCGGAGCGCAGGCAGCGCAGGCCAACGCCCACTTCTACCTGGCGACCGCGTACGCCCGGATGGCCCGCTATGACGCGGCCCAAACCCAACTGGCGCAGGCGTTCGACCTCTACGCCTCCCTCGGCGACCTCGGCGACCAGGCGAAGGTTCAGTACCAGATGGGCTGGCTGTCCAACCGCCAGGGCGAGCACCAGCAGGCGGTCGGGCACGCGCGGCAGGCGCTTCGGCTGTATCGCCTCGCCGGGCAATCGATGATGGCCGCGCGGGCACTCAACTCCCTAGGTTGGGCGTACGCGCTGGGGGGCGACTTCGCCCGCGCCCGCCCCCGGTGCGAGCTGGCTCTAGCCCGGATGCGTGAGCTGGGCGACCTCACGTTCCAGGCCGGGACGTCGGACAGCCTCGGCTACATCTACCACCATCTCGGCGACTTCGACCTTGCCATCGAGCACTTCCAGCGGGCGCTGGAACTGTTCCGGGAGCTGGACGACCGCTACTACGAAGCCGACACGCTCAAGCACCTGGGCGACACCTATCACGCCACTGGCGATGACGGCGCCGCCCAGGTGGCCTGGAAGCAGGCTGTGGAGATCCTCGAACTACTCAGACATCCGGACTCCGCGAAGGTTCGGGCTCGACTACAGACATCGGCTGATCGGAGCCGATAGAGCACACGGTCGAATCCGAGGGCCACGGTTCGTCCGGGCACAGCACGAAAACCCGGATGTCCTTGAACTCGCAGGCACCGATGACGGCCCTGGGGTCCTGGCTCCACGTGCCACCCGCCATGTCGCAGCGGTCCCTCAGCGGCGACGGCCACATGCGCGCGCTCACCTCGTACCCGCAGCGCACCGCCGGCGGTTCCTCGGCGTCCTTACCGCCCGGGTCCTTGCCCGCCTCATCGCGTGCCACCGCGCAGAGGATCTCCTCGTCGCCGATCCGGCAGGCATAGGTGAGCGGATCTGTCTCGTGATACTCGCCCGCGAACAAGGCGCAGATGTAGCTCAAGGTCGCGGGGTCCGGTGTCCCGCCGGGCGCAGGTTCGGTCGCCTGCGCCGTCGCGGGGCCTGCCAGCCCGGCGAACACCATCGCCAGCACGGCCAGCACCCTGGTCAGTTTCACCGTGGACTCCTCCTTCGTCAGGTCCGTTCGTCGGGCACACCTTGGCACCCCGCGCTGAATCGGCGCTGAAACGGCTGGAGGGCTCCCCGGCCGGAGAGCCCTCCACCTGGACGGCTAGCCCTGGTTCCCGCCGAACGCCCGCGCGAGGCACCGGTAGTGCTTCCCGCCGTCCGTGGAGTGACAGGCGATCAGGATGTGGCCGAGCAGGGGCCAGTCGGAGTCGATGACGATCACCCCGGTCTTCGCGTACGCGACTCCGGATTCCTCGGCGACGTCGTCGAGCGCCCAGTCAGGGCTGGGTGCCTCGACGGTGGCGGCCCGGCGCAGCGAACCGACCTCCCGCCCCGCCGCGAGGTCCTGGAGGTCCTGGTCCGAAGGCTCCTCGTCGCCGACGTAGGTGTCCACTCTCGCCAAGGTGAGCGAGGACATCTGGCCCGCCTTCTCGAGGCCCGCCTTCAGGCCGCCCAACGTGGTGGTGCCGGCCATCGTCAGGGTCAGCCAGCCGTCACCGCCCAACCGAGCCAGCATGCACTCGTGCACGGAATGGCCGTTGGCGATGCACATGGTCAGGCACCAGTCGCGGCCCTCCGGGACGGAGGTCGCGAACAGCACGGTGGACGCACCGTCGCCACCGTCGCGGCCGTCGAACTCGCCGTCGGCGAGGTCGGCCAGCGTGGTGTCGAGCATCTCCGGGCGGCCGGGCATGGTGCCCCGGACCCGGACACCTTCGACCTCCTTCCCCGCGACGATCGCCTCCATCTGATCGACGGTGAGCAGCCGGCCGCCGGTGTCTACCGCGATGACCTTGTCCAGATCGCCCAGTGGCTGCCCGGCCAGCCGCTCGATCTCCCGCAGCACCTGCCCGGGGGCACCGGGCCGATCCTCGATGGTCAGCCTCGTGCCATCCCCGACGGCACTCGAGGGGACGGCCGCGACCGTGAGACCGGCAACCGTCAGGGCGACGACGACTGCGACGCGCTTCGCGAACTGGTTCATGGCTAGAACTCGCAGACCAGGTCGGCGCCGTCACCAGTCGGGGACGGCTCCAGATGGCAGTGTTCGTCGAGCCAGTCGCCGACGGCGCGCAGCTTCTTCACCACCCAGGCGAACGCGTCCTTGATCGCTCCCCAGATGCTGAAATAGACGACGGTCGTCTCCGGATCCGCGCCCTCGGCACCGTCGATGACGTCCTTGACGGTCATCGCCTGGTCGAGCCGGTCGAACTCGCCCAGCACCCGGACGCCGGTGGTGTCCTTGCCCGCCAGGAGAGCACGCACCTGTTCGGGTGTCCGCTGCCTGCCGTCGTCGACGGCCACGATCGCGCGATCGACGACCACCTTCTCACCGGTCAGGGCCTGAACGAGGCTCGCCATGTCGTGCAGCGTCATGCCGGCGCCGAGGGCCGGCCCCACCAACCGGCCAGGGAGAACCGTCCCGGCCGGATCGATCTGGATCTCCAGACTCGTGACGGCGTCGTCCCGGTCGAACGGATTCCGGACCAGCTTCCATTGCCCGTCAGCGCAACGGAACGGGCCGTACTCCTCGCCCTCCCGGGCGCTCGCGGTGTCGACGACCTGACCCCGCTCGTCCACGTGCTCGATCACGCACTCGCCCTTGATCGGCGCAGCCTCCCCGGCCACTGCGGGTGTGGCTGCGGCCGTGGTGGCCAGCGCCATCCCGCCGATCGCCCCAAGTACCGCCAAGCGGTACGCCAAAGGTCTCATCCGGTGCTCCCTGTCTTGCGGGCTTCCTGGTTGTCGCCGCAAGCGTGCGGGAAGGGGGTGGCGCGGGCCTGAATCGGCGCTGAAAGCGCGTGCCTGCCCGGCTGGGTGCGGCGGCATCGTCGCCACCGCACCCAGCCGGCCTGGCGATTCCCGGTTACGCCTTCAGCGGCCGGCTCTCGCGACGGGCGGCCGGGAGGAGCGTGTCGAGCGCCCACGCGCCGGGGCCGACGATGGCCACGAGGAAGAACGACCAGCAGAACATCGCCGCGAGCTCCCCGCCGTTCTTGAGCGGCACGAGCGCCGCCGGCTGATGCACGACGAAGTACGCGTACGCCATCGAGCCGGAGCAGAGCAGGGCGGCCCAGCGCGTACCGAGCCCGAGGAGCACGAGCACTCCGCCGGCCAGCTGGATCGCCGCCGCCCACCACCCGGGCCACTGCGCGAACGGGATCGTGGCGGCGTTGCCACGTGCCCCACCCAGGACGCCGAACAAGGACGCCGCGCCGTGCATCGCGAACAGCAGGCTGACCACGACGCGGAACAGGCCGATGCCGTACGGCCGGACCCGTTCCATCGATTGCCATGAGTTCATAACCGATTGGAGCAGCCTGGCCCCGCCGTGGGTTCCGCCCGAAAGCTGCTGATTCCGTGAGTATCGTCATATTGACATACTTGGAAGTAACCGACTTACGTGACGACCTGCGGATGTGGTCGCCGGTACTCTTCAGCTGTGATCGTTGCGGTACGGGGACTCGACGTCGAGCGCGGCGGCGATCTCGTCGTGAAGGACGTCAGCTTCGGCGTCGCGCCCGGCGAGGTCGTCGCACTGCTGGGCGTGAACGGCGCGGGCAAGTCGACGATCTTGCGTTGCCTCACCGGACTGCTGTCCCCCACCGCAGGCGAGATCGAAGTCCTCGGCAAGCCGCCCGCGGCCGATCCTCAATACTGGCGGGACGTCGCATACGTCGCGGACGAGCCGTCCTGGTATCCGGGTCTGACCGTCCGCGAACACCTCGACCTCGTGCGGATCACCCATGCCTCGGCCGCCGATCTCGATGCCACCGTCGCAGCGTTCGGGCTCGCCGACCGAGCCGACGCGACGCCGTTGGCTCTCTCGTCCGGACAACGGCGACGGGTCATGCTCGCCGCCGCACTGCTGCGCCCCAGCCGTCTGCTCCTGCTCGACGAACCCGAACAGGCGCTCGACAGTGGATTCCGGGCGGTGCTGGCAGGCCGGCTCCGCGCGTACACCCAAGGCGGAGGAACGGTGCTGCTGGCCGCTCACGACCTGGAGTTCGTCGCGGCTTGTGGGGCGCGACGCCTGACCATCGCCGAGCACGCCCTCATCGCGGAATGACGGCCTTCGCCCAGGCGCGGCGGCTGACCCGCGCGCACCGTTCGGCCGGCACCCTGGTCGACCGCTACACGATCCTGTTCGGCGTCACGGTCGCGCTTGGACTGATCGCCGCTCCGCTGCTGCCGGTCGTCCGAGGGCTGAGTTCCGGTCAGGCTCATCCCGAGCGGACGATCCTGGCCGCCTCGGTGACACTGCTCGCCGTCACCGGCCTGACGCAGCTCGCTCGCGTCGTCGGACCGCTCGTCCTGCCGCCGTCCGACGCGCATTGGCTCCTGCTGAGCCCGCTGCCACGCCGCGCGGTTCTGACGCGAATCGCGGTGTTGCTGGCGTCGAGCGCCACGGTGGTGGGCAGCGCCGTCGGACTGGCGGCCCTCGCCGCGGTCGGCACGCCGAACGCGCTGACCACCGCGGCCGTCGCAGTCGCCGGAGCCTCGACGGTCCTCATCCTCACCGTCGCCACCGTCTCCTGGCAGGCCTCCCGTGCCGCGTGGCCGCGCATCGCGCTCGGCGCGGCCTTCGCCCTAGGCGAGGGGTCCGCCATCGCGTGGGCGCTCGGCCTGCGCACAAGTCCGCCTTCGCCCAGCACGAGCATCGTCGTCCTCGCCACCCTCGCGCTGCTCAGCCTGGCCACAAGTCTCAGCTGGTACGCCTGGCGCCGGCTGCGCGGATTCCCCGCCGCCGCGGTGGTGGATGCGTCGCAGCGGCTCGGGTCCGCAGCCGACGCGACGATCGGCCTGGAGCCGTTCCACCTCTCACTCGTCGCCGAGGACCGATACTGGGTCGCCCGGAGGCTGCGCTCGCGGGGCTGGCCCCGGCTGCGCCCGCCGTGGGCGGTGGCGCTCGCCGATGCCCGGATGCTGGCCCGGCGACCGGGGCGGCTGGCCGTCCTCGCCGCGGCCGTCGCCTGGCCCGCCCTGCTGGCGGTCATGATCTCCGGCCGGCATATCGCGGTGATCCTGCTCCTCGGCGCGGGCGCCCTGACGTCCGCCGCGGCAGGTCTGGCCGCGCTGCGTCGCGACGTAGCCGATCCCGCGCTGCGCCGGATGCTCGGCATCGATACGACGGCGGTCGACGCCGCCCGGCTCGTTCTTCCGGGACTGCTCGGCGGTGGATGGCTGACCGCCGCCCTGATCTGCGGCAGCGTCATGGGAGTCCTTCCGCCGGGGCCGTGGTGGATCTTCGGGCCGCTGTCGGCTCCGGCCATCGCGGTCGCCGCCCGGCGACTGGCTCGGCGAGGCCCGATCGATCACACCTCGACGCTGGTCGTCATGCCGATGACGGGATCACAGCTGCCCACCGGATGGCTCCTGTGGACGGTCAAGGGCCTCGACGTCGCGGTGGGCGGCACCCTCCCGACACTCCTGGCGCTCGCGACCGGGCAGCCGACCGTGGTGCTGGTCGGCGCGCAGCTGGCCCTGAGCGCCGTGGTGCTCGTCGTGGCGCTCCGCTCCCGCTGAACGAGAAGGACCCAGCCGTACTCTCCCGGACAAGACCGGTATCGGCAAGGTGTCGCCGCGCAACTGCGGAACATCCTCAGTTGGCCACGGCTGCTCTACGGTGCGTGCGGACCTTTCGACGATGACAAGCACACATCGGGGAGGCAGGCATGGCAGACCGCGTCACCGAGGCGGTCATCCTGGTCGGCGGGGCGGGCACGCGGCTGCGGCCGTTGACGTTGAGCACTCCCAAGCCGCTGCTGCCGGTCGGCGGGGTGCCGATCCTGGCCCATCAGCTCGCGCAGGCGCAGGCCGCCGGGATCGAGCACGTCGTGCTGGCCACGGCGTACCGGGCCGAGGTCTTCGGGGCCTATCTGGGCGACTGGGACGGCATGCGGGTGGATCACCGGTTCGAGCCGGAGCCGCTCGGCACGGCCGGCGCGGTACGGCACGCGGCCGCGGCCCTGCCTGGTGACGGCGAATCGCTCCTGGTCGTCAACGGCGACATCCTGACCGCCTTGGACCTACGCGGTTTCGCGGACGCGCACAGCGCCGCCGGGGCCGACGTGTCGCTGCAGCTGATCGAGGTGCCCGATCCCAAGCAGTTCGGCTGTGTGTCGGTCGACGACACCGGACGGGTGCAGGCGTTCGTCGAGAAGCCCGCCGACGAGGATTACGCCGGCAAATACGTCAACGGCGCCATGTACGCCTTCCGGCGCGACGTCGTCGCGGCGATCCCCGGCGACCGTCCGGTGTCGACGGAGCGGGAGGTCTTTCCGCAGTTGCTGGCCATGGGCGCGCATCTCCGCGGGCAGGTCTGCACCGAGTACTGGTCGGATCTCGGTCGCCCGGAGTCACTGGTACGCGCGTCGGCCGACACCGTCCTCGGCGTGATGCGATCACCGGTCAGTGGCGTAGCCGGAGAGTTCCGGCTGATGCCCGGCGCGGTGGCGGCCGGCGTACGGCTGACCGGCGGCACCGTCATCGGCGAGGACGCCCGGGTCGAACCGGGGGCCTCCGTCGAGGCGAGCATCGTCCGCGCCGGTGCGCGCGTCGGTCCGGGTACGCAGATCCGCGACAGCATCGTGGGCGTCGGGGCGAGCATCGGCGCGAACTGCGTCCTCGACGGCGTCGTGGTCGGGGACAACGCGAGCGTCGGGGCCGGCAACGAACTGCGACTGGGCCTGCGGGTCTGGCAGGACGCGGTGCTCGGCGACGGTGCGGTCAGGTTCGCCGAACGCCTCGACTGAACGCCTTCGGTCTCGATAGTGTCGCGCTGCGCGGAGCACTGTGCGGCAAGCAGAACCGCGCGGTGATGGTCCAGCGCAGCCCGGCCGAGGAGCACCACGGAGTGGCAGTGAACACGGTCGCCCACGGCGAGCCCATGGTGTTGGCGCGCGGCCTGCGCAAGACCCATCAGAGCAAGGGCACGACGGCGGTGCCCGCGGTCGACGGCATCGACCTGGAAGTGCGCCGCGGCGAAGTGTTCGGCATCCTCGGCCCGAACGGCGCGGGCAAGTCCAGCACCATGCGGATGATCGGCTGCACGTCGCCGGTCAGCTCGGGCCTGCTGCGCGTCCTCGGCGCCGATCCGGCCGTGGACGACGCCTGGATCCGATCACGGCTGGGTGTCGTGCCGCAGGACGACTGTCTGGATCAGGAACTCAGTGTCCGCGAGAACATCGTCGTGTTCGGCCGCTACTTCGGCATCCCCAAGACGGTCCTCGGTGAGCGGGCCGCCGAACTGCTGGCCTTCGTGCAGCTGACCGAGAAGGCCGACGCCAAGGTCGGTGAGCTGTCCGGCGGGATGCGGCGCCGGCTGACCATCGCCCGGGCGCTGGTCAACGAGCCCGATCTGGTGATGCTCGACGAGCCGACGACGGGCCTCGACCCGCAGGCCCGGCATCTGCTGTGGGACCGCGTCTTCCTGCTCAAGGAGCGCGGCGTCACGCTGCTGCTGACGACGCACTACATGGACGAGGCCGAGCAGTTGTGCGACCGGCTGGTCGTGATGGACGCCGGTCGGATCGTCGCCGCCGGATCGCCCCGGGAACTGATCGAGGCACACGTCACCCGGGAGGTCGTGGAGCTGCGATTCCCCCGGTCGGAGCTGTCGGCCGCAGCCGAGAAGCTTCGGGCGGACCGCATGGAGAAGCTGCCCGACCGGTTGCTCGTCTACGCCGCTGACGGCGAGGCCGCCTTGCGCGACGTGCACGCCCAGGGACTGGAACCGACGTCTGCGCTCGTCCGCCGGTCCACACTGGAGGACGTCTTCCTCACCCTGACCGGCCGCACCCTGGTCGACTGACATGACCGCGACGACCACTGCGGCCGCGCGTACGCTGCGCGGGCTGGAGTACTGGCTGTACCGCTACCGGCGGACCTGGCGGGGTGCGCTGGTCATGGCGGTGTTCAACCCGCTGATCTTCTTGCTCGCCATCGGTGTGGGTCTCGGGCGCATCGTCGACACCACCGGCGGACTGCCCAGCGGGCAGCCATATCTGGACTTCTTCGCTCCCGGACTGCTGGCCGCCTCGGCGATGCAGACGGCGCTCATCGACTCCGGCGGCGTCGTGCGACTCGCCGCGATGACCGGCGGCGCGTACAAGGCCGCCATGAACAGCCCGCTGCGGCCGGCTGAGATCTTCGTCGGCCACCTGCTGTACGTCGGCGTACTGAGCGCGCTCAACGCCTCGTTCTTCGTCGCCGTGCTGGCCGTGCTGGGGATCACGGGTTCCCCGTGGGCGCTGGCGATGGTGCCGGTGGGCGTACTCACCGGGGTGGCGTTCGCGGCCCCGATGGCGGCGTTCTCGATCATCGTGCCGAATCCGGAGAACATCTCGCAGATCTACCGGTTCGTGATGCTGCCGCTCTACCTGTTCTCGGGCACCTTCTTCCCGGTCGAGACGCTGCCTGCGGCGGTCCGGCCGCTGGCCGAGTTCCTGCCGCTGTGGCACGCCGTCACCTTGTGCCGGTCGCTGAACGAGGGCACCGCCAGCCTGCTCGGCGGGGCCGGCCATGTGGCGTATTTGGTGGTGATGGCAGCGGCCGGACTGGTCGGCGGCCGGATCGCCTACCGCCGGGTCCTGCATCCTTAGGAGGACTGAGCCGTGACGACGACCGCGATCCCGGGACGGCGCCGGCCCGGCGCCCGCGCACCGCTGCTGCTCGAACGCCACCTCCTGGTGAACACCCGGACCTGGGTGAACCTCGCGTTCGAGCTGTTCGAGCCGCTGCTCTACCTGCTCGCGATCGGCTTCGGGCTGGGCACCGTCATCGGCTCCGTGGCCGGCCCCGGGGTGCCCTACGCGGCGTACGTGGCACCCGGGTTGCTCGCCGCGGCCGCGATGAACGGCGCGTTCGGCGAGACGACGTTCCGGGTGTTCCTTCGCATCCGCCACGAACGGTTCTACGACTCGATCCTGGTCACCCCGCTGAGCGTCGCCGACGTAGCGATCGGGGAGGTCGCCTGGGCGATGCTGCGTGCCGTCGTCGCCGCCACCGGGTTCCTGGCCGCCAGCACCGTTCTCGGCCTGCTGCGGTCGCCGTGGGCGTTGCTCGCCGTGCCGGCCGCGGCCCTGATCGGCTTCGCGTTCGGCAGCACCGGCCTTTACGCGACGACCTACCTGCGCAACTGGCAGGACTTCCAGTACATCCAGCTCGTCATGCTGCCGATGTTCATGTTCGCCACCACGTTCTACCCGCTGTCGGTATACCCCGCCGGGCTGCGGCCGGTCATCGCGATGCTGCCGCTCTATCAGGCCATCGAGCTGGTCCGTGGGGTGGCGCTCGGCAGCTTCGGCCCGGGCCTGCTCGTCGCCGTCGCGTACCTCGCCGGGCTCGGCGTGGTCACCCTCTCCCTGGCGGTCGGCCGCTTGCGCCGCCAGCTGCGCCCCTAGGCGGATCTCGCCTCGCAAGGGCACCGCCGACGCCCCGCAGCTACGACTGCACGACCGTCGACTCCAGATAGCGATCGATGACCGGCCGGAAGTAGTCCGGCCCGAACCGCATGCCGTCCACGGCCGGCACCAGCCGCCGCAGCTTCTCGATCGACACCTCATGCCGGTTCGGGCGGTCCACATATTCGCGGACCACCGGCCGGTCGGGTCGCAGCCGGCTCTCCACGTGGTCCAGCACCTCTTCCACGGGTACGCCGACGCCGGTGGCGACATTCACCACCTCGTTGACCACACACGACTTCAGCAGGCTGTCCACGATCGTCACCACGTCGGCGACGTCGATGAGATCCCGGTGCGCCCCGCGAAAGACCTGGATGTGGCCCGCTGCGATCTGGCGTACCAATGCGGGCAGCAGCTGGTGCGGCGGCTGGCCGACGCCGATCGTGTGGGACAGGCGCAGCAGCAGATGATCCGCGCCACTGGCGGTGACGACGCCCTCCAGCGCGAGCTTGTGCCGGCCGTACGGGTTGGTGGGGTAGACCGGGTCGCGCTCGCGGCCGGTGCTGCCCTGCCCGCCGTACATGCTCGACGACGACGTGGAGAAGTAGACGATCCGGCGGCCGTGGGCGACGCAGCTGCGCAGGACCGAGTAGAGCAGCTCCGCCTCGCGGGCGAAGTCGCCGTCGCCGACCGCGCTGACACTCGACACGCCCGCCGCGAATACCACGGCGTCGGGGTGGCGGTCCGCGATCGGTCGGAGGCTGTGGGCGAGGAACCCGTGGCCGATGATCTCGATGGCGCCGCTCCCCTACGCTCGCGGCTCGGCGGACCGGCCGATCACCGTGAAGTGGCGGTCGACCATCTCGGTGAACGACCGCAGCCAGTTGGTCCGGTAGTCGCGCGTGCGGCGGGTCCGTTCCAACGCGGCCGCGCTCATCGCGGCCCGCTCCGCCGGCGGCATCTCGACCACCGAGCGCAGCGCCTCGGCGACCCCGGCGACGGTGCGCTCCTTGGCCATCACCCCGTCCACGCCGTCGTCGATCAGCTCCGGATAGACCCCAGCCGGTACGCCGACCACGACGAGCCCGGTGCCGCCGTTCATGAGCGTCGCCTCGTTGCCGGTGATGGACGCCGATTCGCGTTCGGACAGGAAGACCGCGGCCAACGTACGCGGCCACTGGCAGAAGGCCGCCAGAACACGATCGTCCTGGCCGGACAGCAGCAGCCCAGGCGAGCCGAGCGAGCGGTTGTACTCCTCCAGGGCCGGGTTGGGCCGAGGGTTGAGCACGACCGGGAGCACGCCCTTCTCCTGAGCTGCCGCGTCGAGGAACAGCTCGAAGCCCTTCTCGCGGACGCCCCGGCCCCAGCTGATCATGATGTCGCGATCCAGCGGCACACCCAGCGCTCGCAGGTTCGCCTCGACCTCGTCAGACGGGATGCGGTCGAACTTCGGCGAGTCCTGCCGGATCCCGTTGTACGCGAACAGCGTCTTGCCGTCCGGGATGCCGTAGACCTGCTGGTACTGGTCCCGCATCCACTCCGACTCCCAGCCGATCGTCACGCGCTCGTCGTGCCGCGCCAGGTGTCCCATGACCGAGTCGGCGTAGGTCTCGGGCAGTTCGGCGTCGCCGCCCGCGTTCAGCACCGGATTGTGGGTCAGGTGGACGTAGGTGGCCGGGATCTGGAACTGGTCGGCCGCGCGGATGACGAACCGGGCCGCCATGGCGAACATACTCATCCCGGAGATCACCAGGACCGAGTCGGCGTCCTCGGCGACCGACAGCATGACCTGGCCGCTGGCCGCGCCCATGGCGACGCAGTGCTCGAAGTGGTCCATCTCCCACGGATGTGCCCGGGGGTCGGCCATCCGGTGGTAGCGCACATCGCCGTCGCGGAGCCACCGCTGCTCGGCGTACGCCCATCGGACGGGGTCGTAGCCGGAGTTCGAGGCTCGCTCGGCGATGTGCCAGCGCACCGTCGCACCCCGCGCCCGCGCGATCTGCACCGCTTCGGAACGCAGGTCGAGCACGTCGTGCACGACCCGGGCGACCCCGCCGTCGACCTGGCGGAAGCCTTCATTGGTGAAGATGAGCACAGCTAGACGATGGTCGCCCATGCAACAACCTCCGAGGTGGGACGCACCGGCCAGATCGCAGCCTGCCGACCGCGCCGCGGACCGTCAATACCAGCACGTGAACCGTCGGCAGCAAGGGTTTCGACGATTGCGCACACCCGGACCGGCTGGTTAGCGTTCCGGCGCATGCGGTCCTGAGGGGAGGCTCACTGTTGGCGGGATCAGGCTCGGCGAAGGAAGTGCGCCGCGGCGGCCTCACGTGGGCGCAGCAGTTGTGGACCCGTTGGGTGCCGGTCGACGAGACAGCGTCCTTTGAGGACAACCTGACTGTCGTGCTGCCGGTGCGCCCCGTGCCCGTGGCCGTCGCCGAGGCCGCCGTCCGCGACGTGCTCCACCGCCACGAGGGACTGCGTACGCTCATCGACCGCGCCCCCACGCCGTACGCCCACGTCCAGCGGGCCTTCGCGGTGGACGGTCTGACGGACGTCATCGTCGCCACCGATGAGGATCCCGGTGGCAGTGTCTACTCGACCGCGGCCAACCTGAGCTTCGTCATCGGTGAGGACTTTCCGGCTCGGTTCGTGCTGTTCCGCCGGGGTGGGACGGTTTCCGAGATCGGCCTGGTGGTCGACCACTCGGCGACCGACGCCTGGGGATTTCAGGTGCTGCAGCGCGACGTGACGCTGGCGGTGGCCGGGCGTGCCGACGGGCTCGCGGATCCGTTCGCCGACGAACCAGCGGCTGAGCAGCCGATCGACACCGCCGCCGCGCAGGACACGGCTGACGGTGTGGCGGAGAACCGCCGGGGCCTGGAGATCTGGCGGCAGCAGGCGCATCGGCTCCGGGCGGCCCTGGGCGACTGGACTTGGGACGACGGCGCCGCGGCCCGCTTCGGCCGGCGCGACGAGTCCGGGGCCAAGCACCACATCGGTTTCCTCGCCACCGACGACCTCGCACCGGCGCTGACGGCGTTGACCGAGCGGCACCGGATCGGGCCGCCGGCCATCCTGCTGACGGCGTACGCCTATGCGATCGCGGCGGCGGAGAACCTGCCGGCGGTCGGCGTCTACGCCGTAAGCGCCAATCGACTGTCGCTGCCGGTGAAGTCGTCCGTTCGCTTCTCGGCCATGCCCGCGCCGGTCGTCGTGCCGGTACGCGCAGCCGGCCCGACCGAGGACGATGTGCACGACGTCGCGACGCAGATCTTCCACAACCACCGGGCGGCCAATGTGGACTCCGCCGTCGCCGCGCGGGACGTCGAGGAGATCCTCGGCGACCGCTACGGCACGGCCGCCGCGTTCCCGATGTTCAGCTACGTCACCGATCCGGTCCTGGGCACGACGGCCAACCAGCGGTCGTTCAGCCGGGAACGCCTGGCGTACCAGGAACCGGAGCAGCAGGGCGTGGTGACGTTCGCGGAGCCCCGGCTGCGCGGCCCCCGGCACATGCTGTCGGTCCAGCGTACGGGCGGCTCGGCGCTGCTGATGCTGCGCTGGAACGAGCACACCGGCTGGAACGGCTTCGCCGAGGCGATGCTGTGGCACGTGCACGACATCGTTCGCTGGGCGGCCGACGGCTTCGGCGACGAGCCGCCGGCGTTCGGCCGGGCCTGCTGAGCCGGACGGAGCATCGATGACCACCATGGGGGACGGGTCGCCGCCGCTGGACTTCGACGACCACACGTTCCAGACCGAGCCGTGGCCGGTGTACGACTGGTACCGGCGCAACTCGCCGGTGCACTGGTCGCCCCAGCTGAGCGTGTACTTCGTGTTCGGCTACGCCAACGTGCGGACCGTGCTGGGGTCGCCCGGGTTCAACACATACCACCCGTTCCGGCGCAGCCGGCCGACCTTCGGAGTGTCCCTTCTCGACACTGAGGGGGCTGAGCACGACCGGCTGCGGTCCGCGCTGGCCGGCTCGTTCCGGCCGCCGGCGATCCGGGCCCACGTGGAACAGATGGTCACCCCGATAGTGGAGCAACTGCTCGACGAGGTGTTCGCGGACGATCCCGAGCTGATCCCGGCCACGCTCGCCCGCGAACTGCCGATGCGGGTCATCTGCGGAGTCCTCGGGCTCCCGGCGGCCGACACCGGCCTGCTCCATCGGCTCATGGATCCGCTGATCGACTACGTGGACCACGCACCGGTCTCGCTGTCGCACGTCATGTCGCACCGCGACGAGCTGCGGGCGTACCTGGAACGGCACGTCGCGGCGGCCGGAGCGGGCAGCGGCCTGCTCACCCTGCTGCGCGACGAGAGCGACCTCGGCCCCGCCGAGATCATCAGCAACTCGATGCTGCTGATGGCGGCGGCCACGAAGACCACCGGCGCGTCGATCGTCAACCTCCTGGCCCGGGTCGGCACGACACCCGGCACCCTGCCCGGCCCGCACGCCACCCCATCACAGGTCACCGCCACCGTCGTCGAGACGTTGCGGCACGAGCCGCCCCTGCACGTGACCCTGCGGTACGCCACCGAGGACATCACCATCGCCGGAACCACGATCCCCCGCGGCGCGCCGGTGCAGGCCTGCATCGCCAGCGCCAACCGGGACCCTGACGCGTACGCCGACCCGGACCGCTGGCAGCCGGGCCGACCCGGACCGCTGCCGCTCACCTTCGGCTACAGCCGCCATCACTGCCTCGGCAGCGGGCTCGCTCAGGCCGAGCTGGAGACCCTGCTGACCTCGCTGGGCCGGCGGTTGAGCGACCTCACCGTGACCGCACCCGATCGGCCGGTGCCCCAGGGCCGCACGTTCCGGCTCGTGCCCGGCCTCCGGATCGCCTTCTCGACGCGTTGACCCTGCCCTTCCGTTCCCCCACCGCGACACAGTTCCGACCGCGACACAGTTCCCACCGCGACCCGATTCCCACCGCGACCCGATTCCCACTGCGACCAGGAGCCGCCGGCATGGCCACACCGACCACCGACCAGATCACCAGCACGCTGATCCGGATCCTCTGCGACATCAAGGGCCGCGACGTCGCACCCGACCTGGCCGACGACGACAACGCGTTGCGGGCGCTCAACCTCGACTCGCTGGACACGGTCGAGCTCTCGGTACGCCTGGAGAAGGACTTCGGCGTCGAGTTCGGCAAGGACCCGGCCGACCTGGCGGCGCTGGAGAGCCTGCCCGGACTGGCCGGGCTCGTCCGGGGCCGGATGCCCGCATGAGTGCGTTCCTGCGTTCCCTGGCCGCGTCCGCCGACCAGCGGGCGGACCAGGTCGCGCTGATCGGACCCGATGCCACCCTGACCTACGCCGAGCTGCATCGGGACAGCACGGCCGCGGCGGCGGGCTTGGCGGCGGCGGGCGTACGCCCCGGCGACTTCGTGGCCCTGCACGCCGAGAAGACGGCCGCCTCCATCGTCGGACTCATCGGCATCATGCGCGCCGGCGCCGCCTATGTGCCGCTGGATCCGACCGCCCCGCCGGCCCATCGCGTCGGGCTGCTCGACGACTGCACGGCCCCGGCCATCCTGTGCACCGCCGCGCGCGCCGACGCCCTTCGGGCGGGCGTACCGGTATCGGTGCTGGCCGTCGAGGATCTCGTCGCCCGGGGACGCGGCGAGACCGCCCCTGAGATGCCGGACGATCCCGAGGGCATCGCCTACATGATCTACACCTCGGGCAGCACCGGGCGGCCGAAGGGCGTACGCATCCCGCATCGCGCCTTGGACGCGTTCGTCGCCGGGGTCGTGCCGTCGCTCGGTTTCGCCGCGGATTCGCGCTGTCTCAACACGCTGCCGCTGCACTTCGACGGCTCCATCGTGGACCTGATCGTGCCGCTGGCGGTGGGGGCGCGGTTGACCCTCGGTCCCGCGGTGATGGCCCCGTCGCTGGTCGTGGACATCATCGAGAGCCAGCGAATCACGCACCTGACCGCGATCGGGTCGACCCTGACGCTGCTCGCCCAGCGCGGCGAGCTGGCCGCTAGAGACCTGAGCGCCCTGCGGATGGTGCTCACCGGCGCCGAGATCGTCCATCCCGGCTCGGTGCAGACGTGGCTGGCGGCGGCCCCGAACCTGACCGTGTTCAACGGCTACGGCCCGACCGAGACCACCGTCATCGTGACGGCGCAGCGGATCACCGACCGCGAGCCGGGCCGGACGCGGGCGTACGCCATCGGGCCCGAACTGCCCGGCTGCCACATCTGCTTCCTGGACACCGACGGCGTCAGCACACCGGACGGGCCGGGCGAGCTGATCATCGCGGGCGACCAGCTGATGGCCGGCTATCACGAGCGGCCCGACGAGGAGCGGCGGGCGTTCGTCGAGGCGCACGGCGAGCTGCACTATCGCAGCGGCGACCTCGGCAGCCGGAGCGCGGACGGCGCGATCCACTACGACGGCCGGCGCGACGACGAGGTGAAGATCCGTGGCAACCGAATCAACCTCAACGAGGTCAAGCGGGGCTTGGAGAGCCATCCCGGGGTGGGGCAGGCGTTCGTGGAGGCCGTGCCGGACGGAGTCGGCGGTCTCCAGTTGGCCTGTGCCGTCACGGTTCTGGACGGCCTCGGCGCCGACCTCGTACGCCGTCTCGAAGCGCACTGCGCCCAGGTGTTGCCCCGGTACATGGCTCCCCGCAGCTATCACGTGCTCGAGACGCTGCCGAAGCTGCCGAGCGGCAAACCGGACCGAGGCCGGATTCGAGCACTGCTGAGCCCGGAACCGTGACCCGGGCCATGTTCGACGACCTCGCCGAGTTCTACGCCTGGTTCGCCGAACAACACGACCGCGAGGCGTACCGGACCGAGCAGATCCCGGTCGAGGACGCGGCGGCCTGGCGGGCCGAGACCGGCACGGGCAACATCGTTCACGACAGCGGCAAGTTCTTCTCGATCCAGGGCCTGCACGTCGAGACCGATCACCGGGACACGCCGGCCTGGCGGCAGCCGATCATCGTGCAGGACGAGATCGGCATCCTCGGCCTGCTGGTCAAGGTCGTCGACCGGACCGTCTACTGCCTCATGCAGGCCAAGATGGAGCCCGGGAACATCAACGTCGTCCAGCTCTCCCCCACCGTGCAGGCGACGCGGAGCAACTACACCCGAGTCCACGGCGGTGCCACCGTGCCGTATCTGGACTACTTCGTCGCGCCGCGCTCGGGGCGTACCGTCTTCGACGCCCTGCAGTCGGAACAGGGATCGTGGTTCTACCAGAAGCGCAACCGCAACATCATCATCGAGATCGACGGCGAGGTCCCGGTCCGCGACGGCTTCTGCTGGCTCAGTGTCGACCTCGTGATCGAGCTGCTGAAGGTGCCCAACCTGGTGAACATGGACTCGCGTACGGTGCTGTCCGGGCTCCCCTACGCCCTGCCCGGCCCGATCTCGTTGCGCAGCCGCTTCGCTGGTCCGGCGGTGCATCGGTTCCAGCACGTCCTCAGCTGGCTGTGCGAGGCCAAGACTCGCTACCGGCTGTACCAGGAGCTGATCCCGCTCGCCGAAGTCCCGCACTGGCACTGGTCCGACGGCCGGCTGGTCCATGACGAGGGCCGCTTCTTCTCGGTGATGGCGGTCGACGTCACGGCCGCCAGCCGCGAGGTGACAGCTTGGTCGCAGCCGATGCTGGCGCCCATCGACCGGGGACTGGTCGGCTTCCTCGGGCGCAGCATCGACGGGGTGTTCCACGTGCTGGCCCACGCGCGCACCGAGGCGGGAACCCGCGACATCGTCGAGATCGGACCGTCGGTGGCGTGCAACCCGGCCAACTACGCCCGAGGGTCCCGCTCTCGCCGGCCGGTGTTCCTCGACGTGCTGCTCGGCGACGGCGATGTCCTGGTCGACGTCGTGCACTCCGAGGAAGGCGGCCGGTTCTACCACGCCGAGAACCGCTATCTGGTGGTCGACGTCGGCGAGGACTTCGACCTCGACGTGCCCGACGACTACTGCTGGCTGACGATCGAGCAGCTGAGCCGGTTCGTCCGCTTCGGCAACCTGGTCAACGTCTACGCCCGGTGCCTGATCAGCTGCATGGTCGGACTGTCCGAACCGGCTCCCCGCGATCGCTCGAAGTCCTTCGGGACCCGCTGATGGGCCGCGCCATCCGCCTCGGCGTGCTCGGCTGCGCCGACATCGCCGAACGGCGCACGCTGCCGGCCGCCGCGACCGTCGCGGGCATCGAGATCGCCGCGATCGCAAGCCGCGACGCGGCCAAGGCCGAGCGTTTCTGCGCCCTGTTCGGCGGCCGACCGGTGGCGGGCTACGACGCGCTGCTCGCCCGGGACGACGTCGACGCCGTCTACCTTCCACTGCCGCCCTTGCTGCATCGGGAATGGGTGGACAAGGCGCTGCGGGCGGGAAAGCACGTGCTCGCCGAGAAGCCGCTCACCACGTCGCGCGCGGACGCCGCAGCGCTGTTCGCCCTGGCCGAGGAACAGCGCCTGGTGCTGCTGGAGAACTACATGTTCCTCCATCACTCCCAGCACACACACGTACGCGACCTGCTGGCCCAGGGCGCGATCGGTGACGTGCGCGAGTTCTGCGGCGCCTTCACGATCCCACCGAGGCCCGCCGGCGACATCCGCAACGATCCGCGTACCGGCGGCGGAGCGCTGCTGGACATCGGCGGCTACCCGATCCGCGCCGCGGCCCACTTCCTGCCCGGACCGCTCACCGTCCGGGGTGCCGTCATGCGCACGAGCACGCGGACGACCGTGGTGACCGGTGGCTCCATCCTGCTCGGCAACGACCTCGGCATGGCTGCGCAGCTGACCTTCGGCATGGAGCACTCCTACGTGTCGCGCTACGAGTTCCGGGGCAGCACCGGCCGGCTGTGGCTCGACCGGGCGTTCACGCCACCGCCTGACCTGGCTCCTGTCGTCCACCTGGAAACCGCCGACGGCACGCGAACCGTCACGCTGCCTCCTGACGACCAGTTCGCCAATGTCCTGGCCGCCTTCGCCGCCGCCGTCACCGCAGGCTCGACGCCGCCGCCCTGGCGTGACGGCAGCCTCCAGCAGGCCACGCTGATCGATCAGGTCGCCCGGATCGCGACCGTCGTGCCCACCTGACGCGTCCGGCACCGCGCGTCGCCGCACCGTCCGCTGCCGGACGGGCATGGTCAGGTTCGGAGCCAGACGGTGGTGTCGGACGGCAACCGCTCACCCGCCAACGGCGCGCTGGCCAGGATCACCTCGCGGTGCGGCGGCAGTTCCACCGGCTCGCCACCCAGGTTGACGACACAGGCGAAGTCATCGTCGCCACGGGCGAAGGCCAGGACATCAGGCGCAGCCGGCAGCCAGCTCATCGGCCCGTCGCCGAGGCTCGGCGAGGCCGAGCGCAGCCGTAGCATGCGCCGGTAGAACTCCAGCATGGACTCCGGGTCCCCGGTCTGCGCCTGCACCGAGTACGCCTTCCACGCGGCCGGCTGCGGCAGCCACGGCGGGGCCGCATCGGCGGCGCTGAAGCCGAACGGCGGCGCGTCGCCCGACCACGGCAGCGGTACGCGGCAGCCGTCCCGGCCGGGGTCGACCTGGTTGGACCGGTGGAACATCGGGTCCGTACGCAATTCGAAGGGGATGTCCTCGACCTCGGTGAGGCCCAGTTCCTCGCCCTGGTACAGGTAGACCGAACCGGGCAGCGCCAAGGCGAGCATGATGGCCGCCCGGGCCCGGCGAGCGCCCAGCTCGACATCGACCGGAGTGTCGTGACGGCGGGTGGCGACGCTGAACGCGGTGTCCGCGCGGCCGAACCGGCTGACCACGCGGGTCACGTCGTGATTGTTGAGCACCCAGCTCGCCGCTGCGCCGACCTCCGCATGGGCGGCCAGGGTCTCGTCGATCACCTTACGCAGCCGCGCGGCACCCCACTCGCTGCACAGGAACTCGAAGTTGAACGCGCCGTGCATCTCGTCGGGGCGCAGGTAGTTGGCGAAACGCACCGGGTCGTAAAGCCACACCTCGCCGATGAGCGCCCGGTCGCCGCCGTACTCCTCGGCGACCCGCCGCCAGCGGCGGTACACGATGTGCGCGTCGTCGCGATCGGAGTACGGATGCTCCTCGACGGCCGCCACCTCGGGAAGGTTCGGATCCTTGTCGACCAGCGGCGCCGAGTCGATGCGGATGCCGTCGACCCCACGGTCGAACCAGAACCGGAGTACGTCGTCGAAGTACTCGATCACCTGCGGATGACGCCAGTTGAAGTCCGGCTGCGAAGCGTCGAACAGGTGCAGGTACCACTCGCCGTCCGGCACCCGGGTCCAGGTCGTGCCGGCGAACGGCGACACCCAGGTGTTCGGGGCGATCTCGCCGTGCTCGCCCAGGCCTGGGCGGAAGTAGAACAGGTCCCGCTCAGGCGCGCCCGGCCCGGCCGCGAGCGCCGTCCGGAACCACGGATGGTCGGTCGACGCGTGGTTGGGCACGACGTCGATGATCACCTTGATGCCGACCGCGTGCGCCTCCTGGATCAGCGCCTCGGCGTCGGCGAGCGTACCCAGGGTGGGGTCGATGTCGCAGTGGTCGGCCACGTCGTAGCCGCCGTCGGCCATCGGCGACCGGTACCACGGGCTGAACCAGACGGCGTCGACCCCGAGATCGCGCAGGTACGGCAGCCGCGACCGGAAGCCGTTCAGATCGCCGACCCCGTCGCCGTCGGCGTCGGCGAAGCTGCGCGGGTACACCTGGTAGATGACGGCATTGCGCCACCAGGCGGATGCGTTGTCGGACAAGGACTTCCTCCGGCGATGAGGGACGGCTTCGGTCGGTTCGGCAGGCGTCAGGCCGCCTCGACCCGGGCCCGGCGTTCGGCCTGCTCGGCGAAGTCGGCCCAGCGGGAGGCGTACTCGCGGGTCAGCCGGGCGACGATCGGCAGGCAGTGCGGCGGCAGCTCCTCGACCACGGTCACGGTCGCGGGCTGGTTGAGCAGCCGGCGCAGCAGCGTACGCCCGACTTCGGTGTAGCGCAGCGACGGATCGTGAGACAGGTTCCGCAACAGCCGGCCACAGTCGACCTCGTCGGGCGTACGCGGTTTGATCGCGCGTACGTTGTCGGGCACCGGCCGGACGTCGTCGGCGAGTTCGCCACGGTTCATGCGATCGCGGACGTCGCGGACGGTCGCCGGTGAGATGCCGGCCGCGCTGGCGACCTCGCGCAACGACGCCTCGGGGCGGCGGCTGAGGAGTTCCCGGGCGACCTCGCGGCCACGGGCCGAGTCGATCGGGCGTACGCGCCCGTCACTGCCGATCCGGACCGCGGCTTCCGCCCCCGCCGCCGTACGCCGCAGCGCCCCGACGGTCTTGCCGGACAACCCGACGGCTTTGGCGACGCGGCGATCAGACCATTCGGGGTACCTGGCCACGACCCGGGCGGCCGCCGCGCGCCGGTCGGCCAGGCTCAACGGCAGCCCGTGTGAGATGTTGGCGGCGACGGCGCTCAGGTATGCCTGATCGTCGTCCTCATCGGAGAGCACCGCCGCGATCTCGAACTGTCCGGCGAGGACGACGGCCCGCAGCCGATGCATGCCGTCGATGATCCGATGGGTACGCGCCTGCACGACGATCGGCGGCAGCGCATCGATGGATTCGGCGAGCAGGCGGGCGTGGGATTCGTCGACGCCGCCGAATCGGGGGCAGACCGGACCGGTCAGCGCGTCGAGCGGCAGGTAGACCACCGGCCGCGAGGATGCCGCACCCGCGGGTCGCGTGGCGGCCGCCGGCTCAGGATCCAACCCCATGCTGCTCTCCCCGTAAGCCGTGATGACACGCGTGCCACGGGGCATCGATCGGGCCCCGTTGTATCGATGACTGGAAAACTACAGCGGCAGTCAATCAGATGCAAGATCTATGCCGCATCTTGCAATAACCGTATGCTGCCGTGCAGGACCGTTACGGTCCGTGCTGATCCGCCCCTCCCGTTCCCAGCCGATCGCCGTTAGACTGCCGCGATGCCGATGTCTCCCTACGTCGCCGGACTGCGCAGTCTCGTCGGCCCTGAGCTGCTCATGCTGCCGGGCGTCAGCGCCGTCGTCGTCAACGACGCCGGGCACATCCTTCTGGGCCGGCGCAGCGACACCGGCCTGTGGTCGCTGATCGCCGGCGCCATCGACCCCGGGGAGCAGCCGGCCGACGCCATCGTCCGCGAGATCGAGGAGGAGACGGGCGTCCATGTCGTCGTCGAGCGCCTCGTGGGCGCGGCCCTGCATCCGGTCACGTACCCGAACGGCGACCGATGCCAGTACCTCAACATCTGGTTCCGCTGCCTGGCCGTCAGTGGCGAGGCCCGCGTGAACGACGACGAATCCCTGGAAGTCGGCTGGTTCCCGCCGCACGCCCTGCCCGACATGCCGGCGTGGGAACGCCTGCGCGTCGAGACAGCGCTCAAGGACGAGCCGGCGGCCTGGTACGCCCAAGACGGCTCGCACGACAGCGAACTGGGCTTCACGCACTCCGACGCATGAGGAACCGCTAAGCGCGAGCCTCGGCGATGATCGTCGCCAGGGTGGCGATGGCCGCGGTCAGCTCGTCGGGCGTGTGGGCGGCGTAGCCGAGGACGAGGCCGGGCGGGCCGTCGTCGAGCCGGCACGCCGACAGCGCGACGGGACCCAGCCCGGCGCGGTTCGCGGCGGCGGCGACGGCTACGTCCTCAGTTCCTGCAGGCAGTTCGAGGACCAGGTGCAGCCCGGCGGCCACGCCGTGCACCCGCAGGCCGGGCAGATAAGCAGCCAGTGCCGCCATCACAGCGTCGCGCCGCGTACGGTAGGCGCGGCGGGCTCGTCGCAGGTGGCGGTCGTAACCGCCACTGCCCAACAGGGTGGCGAACGCGTGCTGTTCCAGCGCCGGACCACCGAGGTCGACCGCCTGCCGCTGGGTGCGTACCGCCGCTAAATGCGTGGGCGGCGCGGACAGCCAGCCGAGGCGCAGAGCCGGAGCCAGCGCCTTGCTCGCGGATCCGATGTAGATGGTGACGTCGGGCGCGACGCCCTGGAGACAGCCGACGGGGTCGCGGTCGTAGCGGAATTCAGCGTCGTAATCGTCCTCGATGATGACGCCGCCGCGCCGGCGCGCCCAGGCGATCAACGCCGCGCGGCGCGCGGGTGACAGGACGACGCCGGTCGGGAACTGGTGCGCGGGCGTGACCACGACGGCGCGCGCGGTGGTTCGGGCGAGGGCGTCGACGTCGAGGCCTTCCTCGTCGACCGGCACCGGCAGCACGGTCAGCGAATACTCCAGCTGCTCGCGAACGCCCTTGCTGCCCGGATCCTCCAGCGCCACCACTCGGTGGCCCGCGCCGCGCAACGCGCGGGCGAGCAGCGAGAACGCTTGCGCCGCGCCGGCCGTCAGCATCAGGTCCGTCGCGGGCAGTCGGGCCGCGCGGACCCGGCGCAGATAGGCCGCGAGCTGCTCGCGCACGGACGCCGGTCCGGCCGGATCGCCATAGTCCAGGTCCGCGTCGGGCATGTTCGTGATCACCTGCTCGTACGCACGCCGCCAGGTGCTTCGGGGGAACAGGCCGAGGTCGGGAACACCGGGCCGCAGCGGTCGCAGTCCCAGCGGGGCGAACGGATCCCGCGTGGCGGCGCCGTGCGGGTGGGCCGCGGTCGCCACAGTCGTGCCGGACCCGCGCCGGCCGGTCAGCCAGCCCTCCGCGATCAGCTGCTCGTACGCCTCCACCACGACGCCCCGGGACAGACCGAGTTCGGCGGCCAGCTCTCGGCTGGACGGCAGCCGGGCACCCGGGATCAGCCGTTCCTGCTCGATCGCCGTACGCAGCGCCTCGGTCAGCCGGCCGGCGACGCCGCGCCCGGTCCGGTCGAACGACAGCAGCGCCTCCAAGTGGTCCCCCTATTTGCCGCTCGATTGGACCTGATTCCAGTACCACTTGCACTCTACGGTCGAGATCATGAACATTTCCAGCCGCGCGGCGTACGCGTTGTGCATCCTCGGCATGATCATCGTCGGCAGCTCGGTAGCGGTGAGCCGGCTGATCACCGCCTACCCGATGCTGACCGGACAGGCACTGCGGTACGCCGTCGCCGCCGTCCTCCTGTTCGGCGTCGCCCGCTTCTTCCCCGCACCCGTGCGTACGCGACCCACCCGGCGCGACCTGATCCTGCTGATCGCGCTCGGCGCGGTCGGGCTGGCCGCGTTCAACGCGTGTGTGCTCACCGGGCTGCGGCACGCCGAACCGGCCGTCATCGGCACCGCGATCGGCGCAGCCCCGCTGATCCTGGCGTTGCTCGGACCCCTGATGGCCCGACGGCGACCGGCCGCCCGGCTGGTCATCGCGTCCACTGTGGTCGTCGCGGGGACCGCCCTGGTCGAAGGATTCGGCCAGACCGACGCCACCGGCTTGGCGGCCGCACTGGGGGCGCTCGCCTGCGAAGCGGGATTCTCCGTGCTCGCCGCTCCCCTGCTGCCCGGACTCGGCGCGGTACGCGTCTCCGCGTACGCCTGCCTGCTCGCCGTCCCGCTGCTCGCCGTCGGTGCGATCGTCACCGGCGAAGCCGCCGCCGTGCGGCTGCCCACCGTCGCCGAAGCCGCCGGGTTGGCGTACCTGGCCGTCGTGGTGACGGTGGTCGCCTTCATCGCCTGGTTCCTGGGCATCCAGCAGCTGGGCGTCGAGCGCGCGGGCGTCCTCGTCGGCGTGCTGCCGCTCGCCACGCTCGCCGTCTCCGCCGTCATGGACGGCCGGCTGCCTGGGTCCGCTGCGACGACCGGCGTCTTGGTCGTGATGGCCGGGCTGGCGTTGCCGCACCTCAACCTGCCCCGAAGCGCACGTCGCGGGATGCGGGCGCACCCCGCGCTGACCGACTGATCTTGTCCGCCTCGGCCGCGACGACCCTGCCCGTCAACGCCGAGGCTTGCTACCATCACGCCTTGTGACGTCTGGGCAGAGCCCGGCGCGAACGTCCCCCGCGACAGGAAGAGACAGGGCGGCGGTCGCCCCGCTGTCCGACTCACCCTGAGGTCCTGAGAGGGGGTGAGCCGCATGGAGACCCTCCTGAGTCCTGGTGACGAGACAACTGTCGTCGTCTTGTCCAGCAAGCCCTTCGGACTGCTCGTGGAAACCGCTTCCGGCCTGCGCGGGCTCGTCCGCGGCAGTCGAGCCGCGGTCGGCGCGACGTTGCGCGTACGCGTGATCGAGTTCGACGCAGCCGAGTCCCGGTTCAGCGCGACGGTGGTCGACTGACGGTCTGGCCCGGCCGGGTGCTGCTGCCCGTCCGGGCCGATCGCCGACCCGGCCAGCCGGACCGGGCCCACCCGGCTGACGCCGACCCGGCTGGCGCGGCGGTTCAGCAGGGCACCGGCGTGAGCACGACTTGGTCCTCGCGGACGTCGCCGACCATGGCGAATGCGGACCGGTCTACATCGCAGCAGTAGCGGAGGTCGTCGGACAGATCGACCCGCTCGGCCCCGGGTCGCCGCGCGTAGGCGCGGGCGTGCTCGGCGGCGCCGTCCAGGATGCCCGCGACCAAATCGGCCCGGTCGGGCTCCGACCCGTCCAAGAGCCCGCCCAGGTACCTCGCGCAAGCCCAGTCCTCGGCGGTCCGCCCGGTGCAGAGGATGACCCGTGGCGCATCCGCGTGATTGCTCGCGATCCATCGAGCTGTGGCGCCGACGTTACGTGCCGACATCGCGAGCAGCGCCGCCGGATCAGGGCACCGGGCAAGCCCGAGCGTGCCGTTCGTCGTCGCCTGGATCAGGGCGCGACCGTCCAGCTGTGCCGTCGACAACTCCATCGGCGAGTTCCCGATGTCGAAGTCCGCGGGTTTGATCCCCTCGGTCTCGCCGACCAGCAGTCGATCCGGATACCGCTGCCGCAGAGTCCGGCCGACCTCGACAGACCGGGCACAGGCGATCTCAGTGACGCCTCGTTCGAAGGCGACCGCGGCCGTCGTGAAGGCACGAATGACATCGATGACGACGACAACTGCGCCGGCTGGCATCTCCGCGTCCATGCCCATGATCACCATGAGTGGCGAGTCTTCACCGCGGAACTCCGACGGGCAAGGCGATTCCCGTGCCCGACGGCGGGCCGCCTGCCTACCGCGCGGCAGGTCGACGGGTCACCAGAGCAGTGCGGTGGTCAGCGCCACCGTGGACCCGAGTAGCAGCGCCAGTCCCATGCCCGCCCCGTTGAGGGCGCTGACGGGCAGCGTACGCCGACGGGCCACCGGGACCGCGGCCAGCGCCACGGCGGTGGTCGTCGCGCCGACGGCGTAGATCAGGGGATAGCCGATGATCGCGGCGAGCGGAAAGAAGTGCACACCGACCACGAACGCGATCCAGACGGGGATCAGTTCACGGCGACGCCGGATGGCGAGCACTGCCGCGCCTATGCCGCAGGCCGCGAACTCGACACCGACGACGACGCCGGTCCGCTTGCCCGTGGCGGCGTCGAAGACCGTGCCGTCGTGCCAGTGCCGCACGGCCAAGACGATGCCGACGGCAAGCAACGCGTAGCCGAGGCCCACCCCGGCGAAGAGCCACGGTCGCCAGGATCGTGGCGGGTGTTCCAAGGCCCAGCCGAACCAGACCGCGGTCGCTAAAGCGAAGATCGCCCCGGTCATGACGACGTCACGAAGGTGGTCTGCGGTCACCGCAGCAGCATACCGGCACCTGTCTATGGAAACGGATGGGGCACCAGCCGGGGTCCGGTCCCGCCCGAGGCCTCGATGTACGCGCCCAGCCGGGGCATGGTGAGGGCGCGCTGGCGTCGCCAGCCGAAGTCGATCGGCAGCAGGCCCGGCACGATGGTGCACACCGTGCGCAGGCCCATGGCCAGTTGCTCGGGCGTGGTCTGGTCGACGACGATCACCTCGAGTCCTCGGGCGAACAGTTCGTCGAGCACGCCCTGCAGGTCCTGACTCAGGTCGGGGGCGGCCGCCGTGGGCGGTCCGTAGCACTCGGCCATCGGCACCGCCGGGCGTTCGGCCAGGTAGTCCTCGGCGTGTTCGCGCATGCGCGGCAGCCCGAACAGGTCGGCGTGGTCGTGCACGGTCTGGACCAGCGAGTAGTCCTCGGCCATGGCCTCCAGTTCGGCGTGTCTGCGCCGGGTCGTGCCCGCCTTCACCGGAATGTAGGTCAGCGTTTCGCACAGGGCGGCGGCGACCGCCCGTTCCGGGGAGAGGTGCGCTCCGGCCGCGAACGCCAGCAGACCGGGGCCGCCGTCGCGGCGTACCGCCAGCGTCGTCACCACCGGCACGGTGAGGTCCGTCCGGCTGTCGAAGGCCAGCACGTCGTAGCCGGACAGCCTGCCACGGTCGACCATGGTGCGGATCGCTGTGCTGGCGCACGAGTCGAGGTCGATACGCGGCGGGCGGCTCCCGGCGTACCAGCCGAGCACGAACGCGTCCCGTTCGATGAGCTCCAGCAGCCCGTAGAGGACGGCCTCCTCCAGACAGCCGCCGGTGGCGCAGCCGCTGGAGGAGGAAAGCACGAAGTTGTCCCCAGGCGCGCCCGAGCTGTAGTGACAGAACCGCCGGGGCACCAGGATCGGCGCTCCGGTACGCACGACGTGGCCCCAGACCCAGGGAATCGGCCGGCCCGGGGCGAAGCGCTGCACGAGCGGATCGGTGTCGTAGGTCTGTGCGGTGTAGACGCCGCAGGAGACCGGGTCCAGCGCTTGGTCGGCGACGTCGGCGTACGCCGCCACGAGCGGCGGGCCGAAGCGACGCCGATGTGTCCCGGCGTAGCGCTCCAGCCCTTCCAGGTACGCCAGCCGCAGGCTGTCCGCGTAGGAGTTGGCATGGCCGCTCCAGGCGACGTCGAGCAACCCGGCGTACCCGCGGACGAACACACCACCGGTGACCGCGGCGGTGGTCGGCATGGTCGGGTCCATCAGCGCCCCGGCTCCAATGGCCCCGCACGCCGGGTTGACCAGCGCACCAGTGGGCAGACGGTAGTCGCGTACCTCGTGCAGCCGGTAGCGCGCGGGGTCCGGCTTGGGGCGAGGCTGCAGCGGTTCGAAAGCGGGCGGGCCGTCGGCCGGCGCGGTCCCGCAGCCGGGGCACAGGGGCTCGGGCAGCAGCGGAACGGTGAAAGTACGCAGGCTGCCCAGATCCAGTGCGGTCACCCGGCTCAGCCCGTCGCTGTCAGGATCGAGGTACGCCCCGACGGGCGGCGCTCCCCCAGCGAGCATGGTGAGCAGCTGCCACACCGCGTCCACGTGGTACGGCATCAGGTCAGGCCAGTCGCCGACCGATGTTCCCCCGGTGCCGATCTCCAGCGCGTCGCGTTCGGTCCGGCCGCGCAGCCGCTGCCAGCGGATGCCGAAGCAATGCCCGCACGCCGGGGCCCGGCCGTCGTCGCCCCACGGCCCCACGTACACCGCGCCGGCGGACAGATGCACGTTGGCGTGGCGGCGCGCCGGGTCGGCGACGTGCCTGAGGTCGCCGGCGCCCAGAGCCACCACCGCCGGGGCTGCCATGGCCGTCGGCGGGCGGGCCGACCAGCGCTCGTCGAGTGCGAGCTGGAGCCGGGCCACGGCCGCACCCAGGGGTGCGCCGGGCCCGGCCACGGTCGCCTGCGCGCCGCTCATACGTTGTTGCTCCACCGGAACATCCGCAGTCCTATGCCGGTGAACACGATGGTGAACCCGGCCAGGACCAGGCAGGCGATGCCGTAGTCCCGCGCCTCGCCGGCCCCGGCCAGCGCGTAGACCAGGCCGTCGAGCAGATGGCGCATGGGCATCGCGTTCGACACGGTGCGCAGCCATTCGGGCATCAGCTCGACGGGGATGAACGAGCCGGACAGGAACGCCATCGGGATGACGACGCAGTTGCCGATGGCGCTGACCGCCTCCGGGGTGTTCGAGACCGCCCCGATGATCAGGCCGAGCCCCAGGAAGGTGGTGACCCCCAACAGCATCATCGGCAACGCCAGCGGCCAGCGGCCCGAGACGTGCATGCCGAACAGCGGGATGGTGGCCACACCGATGAACAGCAGACACTGAGCCAGGCCGATGATGGCGGCGATGACCAGTCGCGACAGCACCACCTCGGACAGCCGGGCCGGGGTGAGCCGGATCAGGCGCAGCAGGTCGTCGCGGCGCCATTGCATCAACGTGAACGAGACCCCGAACGACGCCGCGTTGGCCAGGCCCCACGACAGCAGACCGGGGGCGATGAAGTCGATGTAGCCGTTGCCGGTCTCCACTACCTTCTGGCCCCGGAAGATGAGGCCGAAGATGACGAGGAACACCAGGGGGAACGCGAAGGTGAAGAAGATCGTCACCGCGTCGCGGGTGTTCGCCTTGATCGAGGCCCGGGTCAGGGCGGCGAAGACGGTCATGATTGCGCTCCGATCAGGTCCAGGTAGACGTCCTCGAGCGTGGCCGCCCGGGTCTGCACGCCGTCGAGTTCGGTGCTGGCGCCCAGCGCCGCCAACACCCGGGTCAGCTGCTGGGTGTGCAGGGTCACGGTGCCGTCTTCGACGGTGACCGCGTCCACGCCGTCGAGCCGGCCGGCCAGCTCCGGTGCGATCCGTCCCGCCGGCACCAGTACCTGGCTGCCCAGCTCGGCCCGATTGATCAGGTCACGCGGCGAGTCCAGCGCCACGACCCTCCCCTGGTGCAGGATGGCCACCCGGTCGCACAGCGCCTCGGCCTCCTCCAGATGGTGGGTCGTGTAGACGATGGTCTTGCCCTCGCCCTTCAGCTCGCGCAGCATCGACCACAGGTCGCGGCGCGCCTGCGGGTCCAGCGCGCCGGTCGGCTCGTCCAGGAAGATCACTTCGGGCTGGTGCACCAGCGCCGAAGCGACGGCCAGCCGCTGGCGTTGGCCGCCGGACACCTTCGCCACCCGTGCGTCGGCCGAATCCGTCAGGCCCACCTGTGCCAACGCTCGCTCGGCGTCGGCGCGGCCGCGGCCGTAGAACGCGGCGACCGTCTCGACGTGTTCGCGGGCGGTCAGGTGCGGAAAGAACGCCGACTGCTGCGTCTGTACGCCGATGAGCGGCAACAGCGCCAGGTTGCGCGGGTGTGGGCGGTGACCCAGCACGGTCACGGTGCCGGTATCCGGCACCCGAAGCCCCTCGACGATCTCGATGAGGGTGGTCTTGCCCGCGCCGTTGGGCCCGAGCAGGCCGATGAACTCCCCGCGCGGGACGGTGAGCGACACATCGTCGACGGCACGCACCTTCCCGTACGCCTTGCCGAGCCCGACGACCTCGATCGCTGGTTCTGCGGTTGCTGGCATCTCCTCGCCTCTCACATAGCTGGTTGTTGGGTCGATCCGGCTCGCACCGGGCGCGGCGGCCGGGCGGTGAGCCACAGGGTGAGCGTGAGCACGACGACCGCGGCCGACCCGGCGTACGCGGCCAGGCCCAGGAACGGCGCCAGCAGGCTCCCGGCGGCGTACACGACGAAGGTCGCGGCTGCTGCCGTCGCCGTGTGCCAGGCCAGGCCGTACAGCCCGAGCGCGATCCGGGCGGATCGGGGGTAGGGCAGACCACGCCCGGTCAGCCACTTACGCGGGCGCGACCAGAGGTAGCGGCGGCTCTCCGGGCCGAGCGACACCAGGCCGAGCAGGTGGCTGAGCATCTTGTAGCCGTCCAGCGGAGCCACCGGCACGAAGTTGACCAGGCTCTGCACCGCGCCGCAGAGCACCGCCGCGGCAGCGAACGAGCGCCCGGCCGAACCCGGCGGCAGCAACGGCCACACCACCGCGAACGGCACCACCAGCACGCTGTTGAGCACGCCCCCGGCCGCCGCCACGACGACCTGCTGTCCGCGCGAAGGCAGGAACGGATAGTCCTCGGCCTTGCAGCTCAACGCCACCAGGTTGATCCGCACCGCGGCGCAGCCGAACCGGGTCGCCGCGACCGCATGCGCCAACTCGTGCAGCATCGCGCTGAGGTAGGTCACCGCGCCGATCATCAGCATCGACCGCCAGTCGCCGAACGCTCCGGTCGCGTCGCGCCACAGTCGCGGGACGGCGGGTGCCAGGCAGGCGTACATCGTCAGCAGCCCGGCGGCCAGGACCACGCCGGTCGGACCGGTGAAGATCCACCTGCTCGCCTCGGCCAGCCGCCGCAGGGCGGGCCGCTGCCTGACCGGCGCCGCTAGTGAGCCGCCGGTGTCCAGCAGCTCTCGCTGGCCCAGCGCCCACAACAGCTGCGACCATTGGGCCGGGCCGAGCCGCCGGGCGAACCGCGCCGCGTACTGATCGCCGATCTCCGTCATGCTCAGCAACCCGTTCAGCCGGCTGATCACGAACCGCTCCTTGGGCGACACCTCGAACGTCGCGCCGCCAGGCGCCTTCAGCAGGTGGATCCGGTCCGGTCCGCGGCCCAGCTCCCGCGAGATCAGCAAATCCGGTCGTACGCGCGGCTGCTGGGTCTTCGGCGGCTCCGTCGCGGTCACCGCGCCGCCGCCGTCTCCCGCAGCGACCTGCCGACCAGGTACGCCAGGTACGCCTCGTCCCGCAGCGTCACGTACAGCCGGTTGTTGGTCATGTGCACGTACGGCGACAGCAGCCGGACTTTGGCCGCGTGCGGGTCGGTGACGGTGACCGGTGGCGCGCCCTCGGGGAAGGCGAACGTCAGCTCGCCTGCCACCGCCAGCTCCCCCACGCGGTCGCGTAACTGCGCGACATGCACCGCCCAGCCTCGCAAGAACTCCGGCAGCCGGTGCAGCTCGCCGCATTCCAACGCGGCGAGGATCGGCTCGAAGCGACGACCCAACTCGCCGGACATCCGGTCGTACATGCGCTCGTAGTCGATGTCGTCGACGAAACCGGTGCCGCCGAACGCCTGATGCCAGAAGTCGTGGTAGGAATCGAAGAACGCGACCAGGTCGTCCCGGCCGGGCAGGAACGTGGCCGCGGTGACGACCATCAGCTGGGCCGCGGAGCCCAGCGTCACCGGCCGCAGATGCAGGTTCATCGTGGCGACCATGTCGATGACCACGTCGCTGGAGTACTGGAAGTGCCACTCTGCCAGCTCGACGCCGCTCACACCGCCGTACTTGCCGTACTCGGGCTCATAGGGGCGGTAGGCGAAGGAGTTGTTGGGCTGCATGGTGGGCCGCCCGTCCGCGCCCAGCAACGTCTCCGGCCCGCCCTGCGGATACTCCAGTTTGAAGAGCATGTCGTGCAGCTCCCCGCGGAAGCCACCGTCCATTTCGTACAAGGCCGGCCGGGCGGTCAGGAATCGCTGCACGGCCGTTTCGGCGGCAGCGCGTACCGCGGGCTCGGCCGCGGCTGAGCTGGGTTTGAGCCGCAAGCGCACATGCGGCCCCTCCATCCAGTAGTTCAGGAAGAAGTAGCTATCCAGCAGGCCCTGCGCCGTCAGCTCGTCGACGAGCGGCCGGATGCAGTCGACCACCATGCGACGGGCGTTGGCGCCGTAGAAGATGTGGATGCCGAGCCACGACCCGGCATCGGCGGAAGGCTGTTCAGTCACGGTCGGCTCCGGAGGTGGGGGCGATCGGGAAGGTCTCGATGACGTACTCGGTGACGTGCCCGCCGGCGCTGTGGAGGTCGCCGCCGCCCGGCAGCATCTCGCGGAACACGACACGGCCGGCGCCGCCGCCGATCAGCGCTTCCAGGGCCACCAGCGACAGGTAGGCCGAGCAGTCGACATACTGCGGCTTGGGGCGCTGCCCGGCCCGGCTCCCGGCCGGATGGACGGTCGCGAACATCTCGGCCGGCAGGCCGTACGCGCGCCGCCACCGCTGCCAGCCCAGGAACCAGTCGGCGTCGGTGTCGCCGTCACGGCGTACCGGCAGTGCGGACGCGTCCACCGACCAGCTGCGGCGGCTGAGCACCACCTCGCCGGCGCGGACTCGCGGACGCCGGGTGACGCCGTCGGCATCCGGCGTCGCGGGCACCCCGCGCCAGATGTCGAGCGGGGCCAGCGACGTCGGCGACAGCAACAGAAGTGTGCGGTGCAGCTGCGGCAACGCCATCGGGACGAGATAGCCCAGGTACACCGGGATCACCTCCCGGTCGAGCCGACGCGAGCGCAGCACGACCCGGTCGGCGCCGATGTCGTGGCACAGGTAGAGGTCGTCGAGGGGCAGACGGGCCGCCGGCGGGACGATGCTGCTGTCTCCCGGGCAGACGATGACGTAGTCGGTCAACTGCGCGTGCAGGTTCAGGTTGGTGGTCGCCGGGCCACCGGTCACCTCGGCGAACACCGCGCCAGGCGGGGCCGCTTCCGTGGCGGCCGTACGCAGGCGCGGCGAGAGCGGCGGTGTGGCGTCGTCGAAGCAGTGGGTGAATCGGCTGAACGGGAACGACAGCCCGCCCAGCGACTGGTTGAGTACGACCAGCGGGCCGTCGGGGCCCTGAGCCAGCTGGACGAGGTGGGACTGCGGCCGGAATCCGCCGAACAGGTCCCGCAGTCCACCGCCGATCGTGTGCAGCCGTGCCGGGTCCAGCCGGATCTCCGCCGCCCCGGCGTCGGCCTGCACAGCCCCCCGCACGTACGCCACCAGGTCCTGCCGGGCCTGGTCCAGCCGGTCCAGCTCCGGCCGGCCGAGCCAGTTCTCCTCCGGCCGGTACGTCCCGTCCTCGGTGAACCGCCGCAGCTCCGCGGTGCTCGACACGTACTGGTCGTACAAGTCCTCGTGGAAGTCCTCCACCAGCCGCAGCAGATCGTCGCAACGGCCACCGGCGCCGTAGCGCGCCAGGAAGAACCCGTGGAACGTGATCCGGTGCGGCAGCGTCAGGTCGAACGTGGGCAGCACGGCCTCGACGGCGGCGAGGTCCGTCGCGGCCAGCCGCTGCCAGGAGCCGGCCGGCATCGCCGCCTCGCCGGGAACCCGGCAGTCCTCGTAGACGAGGGACTGCGGCAGCGACGCGTCCTGCGTACCCAGCTCGGCCTGGACTTCGCGCAGGGCCTCCCGCAGGCGGCGCAGGGTCAGGCGACGCCCGGCCAGATCCTCGTCCCGAAACTCGGTCAGCAACGCGATCGGCTCGGCGAGCCGATGGGCCAGGTCGACGGCCCACGGTTCGCGGAGCTCGGCGAGAAAGTCGCGGAGCTGGGTGAGCGGGTCTGGGGCGTGCACGTCGATGGCTAGCCCGGCGAGCTGCAGAATGCCCAGGCGCAACAGGATGGAGAGGTATTCCTCGCAGCGCTGCGGCCCGGCCGCGGTCCGTTCCTGCAGCCAGGCGGACAGCTCGGCGCAGCGCACCGCGTGGCCGTCGGTCAGCAACGCGGTCAGCGCGTCGAGCAGGCCGCTCCGGCGCAGGTAGAAGAGGCCGTCCTGAATGGAGTCGAAGCTGACCGCGGCGCTGTCGTCGCCGGTGGTGACCCAATGCCGGACGTAGCGCACGCGGCCGGGATCCTGCCGGAGGCCGGGGCTCAGCACCACCGGCAGGTCGCCCCGGCGGCCCGGATCGGCGCAGACCGCGTCCACGATCCTGGCCAGCGCCACGACGTTGAGCCGGGCGTACGACCGCGGCGACGTCGCGACCGACGGCTCCGGCCCAATCGCCGTGTCGTCGAAGACGCCCGCCCCGACCGCGGTGAACGAGCTGAACGGGCTGGTCTTGCAGGCGGCCCGGTAGAGGTAGGACACGATCGAGCGTTCGACGCGGCGCAGTTTCTTGGCCGGCGGCGGCGCACCGTCGCGGCCGGCCAACGCCACCAACTGCTCGTCCAGCGCAGGCGAGGCGATCTGGATGCCCGCCCGCAGCCGCGGGTCGCCGGACAGCCGCCACAGCCCGGCGCGCGCGGCAGCCACCTCGTCCGCCAGCACGGTGCCCAGCTCACGCAGCTCGACATCGGCCTGCCCGCGCCGAGCCAGCCACTCACGCACGGGGCCGATCGCGTCGGGATAGGCGGTGACAGCAGCGAGCGCGGCCTGCGGGTCCGTGGGCATGGTCCCGTGGAACACCTGCCGGCGCAGTGCCAGCAGCCGCCGCCGGGACAGGTTGTCGTCGTCCGCGCCGATGATCTGGTGCAACAGGTCCCCGAGCGGCTCGGCCAGGTCGGACAGCTCGGTCTCCAGATCGAGCAGTGCCTGCGCGTGCCCAGCCGCACGCGGGCAGGCCAGGACCGACACGGTGGCGTAGGGCAGGCCGCCGACACGGACCGCGAAGTACCGGCCGAGCCGGCGGGCCGGCGGCACGGCCAGGGCGGTGGCGTCGTGCAGGATCGTCATCGCCGCCTCACCGCAGCTCGTACCGGTAGTCGCTGCCCTGCGCCCGCTCGTGCCCGGCGAGCATGATGAGCAGCGGCATCTCGTCCGTGCCGGTCAAGCCGAGTTGCTCCAGGTAGGACACGCCGTCAAAGCCGAGCGCGACGCCGCAGCCGAGATCCAGCGACGCCGCGGCGGTGTAGCAGGTCTGCGCGATCGCGCCGATCGTGGCGTTGACGACGTTGTAGCCGCGCGCGCCGACCTCGTCGAGGACCGCGCCGGCGCGGATCGTGGGCACCAGCACGACCGCCGCTTGCTCCAGGTTGTAGTTCGGCAGGAAGTAGTTGCGCTGCAGGAACGCGCCCTGCGGCCCCAGCTGCACCGGCCGCAGCCCGTGCCCCGCCGGGTCGTACTCGTAGCTGCCCGCCGACAGGCCCTGCACATGGTTGGCGAACAGGTAGAACTTGGCGAGCCGCCCGTCGCCCTCGGCCGCCGACTCGGTCGGCGGCTGCCCGGCCGACGCGGCGGTGAGCAGAGCGGCGAGATCCGCTTGCGTCATCGGCACGGTGGCGTCGAACCGGCCGAAGCTGCTGCGGCGCCGACGCAGCGCGGTACGGATCGGGGTGTTCAGCGGGCTCGGCGGAGGCAACGGAACCCGGTCGCCATCGGGTGCCGCAGTAGCCGCCGCGGCGGCCAGCGCCCCGGGAACGGGCCGATCCGGAGCGGCCAGCGCGGTCTCGCGGTGCAGGCGCTCGGTCGCTTCGAAGCTATGCACCACCCGAGACTTCTCCTGGTCACGCCGGTGCACCGCGACTGTGCCGGGCACCGCCGCAGCAGGCCGGATCGTGCTGCCACGGGTGGGCGCCCAGGTCAGCGGCACCACGGCGAACAGGCCTTCCTCGTCGGCCGGCAGGCCGAGCAGACGGCCGAGGGCGGCCTGGTCGAACCAGAACCGTGGTTCGATGCGCCGGCCGTCGCTGGCCGCCCACATCCGCCAGGTCTGCAGCAGCGTCCCGACGTCCATCGACACCGCGTGGTACGCGAAGCTGTTGTATTTGAACGCGTTCGCCCAGTACTTGACCCCCACGACGAGGAACTGGGTGGCGTCGGTCGCGTCGCCCAGGGCGGCCCGCACCGCCGGGGTGACGTCGCCGGCGAGCAGCCGCTGCATGGCGTGCGGCCGGCAGCCGTAGTGGTAGATGCCGGGGCACGGACCGGCGCCCGGCCCGGCGATCCAATAGATGCTGCACGGATAGAGCCCGCCTCCGGACGCGGTGCCCCGATGCCAGTTGGCGCGGGCGTACCAGGGGTAGCCGTGCACGTCGGTGTTGGCCTGGATCGCCAGGCGGCGGCCGAGCAGGCCGTACGAGTCACGCAGCATCGCGCCCAGCACCGGCAGGGTGAACGGATCATCCGCCGGGTCCGGATCGAGGCCGGCGTCGACGGTGGCGGAGGCTGGCGGTGGCGCATCCGGGAGCGGAATGGCCAGGGCGCCCGGGTAATGCTTGGTCGGCCTCGGCTTGTCGGGCCAGTTCGGCTCGAACCCGACCGGCTCCATGGGTACGCGGTTACGGCGCAGCACCATGGTCGCGTACTGGTATGCGTAACCGTCGTTGCTAGTGGTCATCGCCTCACCTCACGGGTAGGGGTGCGGGACGGGGTGGATGTCGTCGTCGCTGAGGTCGTGTTCGGTCAGCCCGGCGAGCCGATGGGCGTTGCGCAGCCGGGGCATGGTCAGGGCGCGCTGGCGGCTCCAGCCGAAGTCGATCGGCAGCAGTCCGGGCACCAGCACGCAGGCGGTGTGCAGGCCGAGACGGCGCTGCTCGGGCGTCGTCTGGTCGACGACGATCACGTCGAAGCCGGAGCCGGTGACGGCCCGCACACATCGCTCGAGGTCCTCGTGCAGGTCATCGGCCAGCGGCGGGGCCGGCCTCGGATCGGCGTAGATCTCGCGCATCGGCCGCGGCGGGTCGCCGCCGTCGAGCAGGAAAGCGGCGTGACGGCGCATCCGCGGCAGCGCGTACAGGAGCGGGTGGTCGTGCAAGCGCCACACCTTGTCGTAGTCGTCGACCATCTCCCGCAGCCGGTGCTCGTCGGTAATGGCGCGGGCACCGGCCATGGGCGCGTCCGACGCGATCTCGCATAGGGCGGCGGCCATCGCGGTCTCCGGATCCAGGCTCGCGCCGCCGCCGAAGGCCAGTGCGCCGAAGCCGCCGTCGACGCGTTCGGCGACCGCGGTGACGACCGGGATGTCGAAGGTGCACCGGGCGTCGAAGAACCGGGCCCGGTAGCCGTACATGGCCAGGCGGTCGACCATGATCCTGGTCCGGGCGCGGGTGCTGGTCGCGGGGTCTATCTCGGGCAGGCCGCGTGCGGTGTACCAGGCCAGCACGAACGCGTCGCGTTCGACGGCCTCCATCAGCCCGTGGTAGACGGCTTCGACCAGGCTGCCACCAGAGGCACAGCCGCTGGAGTTCTCCTGCACGAACCGCTCGGCCAGCGGCGCGCAGTGGTAGTAGGCGACGACTTCGGGGACCAGGACCGGCCGTGCGTCACGCAACGACCATCCCCACACCCACGGAACGGGCCGATCGGCGGTGAACCGTCTGATGTGGGGGTTGAGCTCGTAGAACCGGTCGTCGTAGGTTCCGCAGTCCCGTGGGTCGAGCGCGTCCGCGCCGAGTTCGTCCAGGGTCGCCACGACGGTGGTACGCCGGGCTCGGGGCCGTAGGCCGGCGTGTCGTTCCAAGCCCTCCAGCAGGCCCAGGCGGGTGCTGCGGGCGTACCCGTCGGCGTGTCCGCCGAACAGCATCTCGCGGAGATGGTCGGCCGCGCGGGGGTGGAAGATCCCGTGGACCGGGGCGGTCGTGGTCGAGGCCAGGTCGGGCCACAACGCCGCGCCGAGCGGGCCGCACACCGGGTTGACCAGAGCCGCCGGGTCCAGCGGATAGCTCGCCACCTCGCGGCCGCGAAAGGCGTCCGGCGCGCTTTTGGGCATCGATCCCAGCTCAGGCGGGATGGGCGCGTCCGGCGGAGCCCCGCCGCAGTTCGGGCAGTCCGCGTCGGGGATCAGCGGCACGCTGACGACTCGCAATGTCTCAACGTCCAGGTCGTGGACGGCGGTCGTGGTGGCTGTGGCAGCCCGCAGCGCCCGCAGCGCGTCGGTGACGAACGGCGTGGCGTACGGCCAGTCGCCGGCAGTCGACGTCTGGCCACCGGACTCCAGCGCCTCGCGCAGCTCCGGCGGGCGTACCGCCTGCCATCGGCGGGCCAGGCAGCCGGTGCAGCCGGTGCGCCCCGCGAGCAGCGCATGTCTGCCGTAGAGCAGCACCCACGCGGCCGGCGGCATCACCCCGTCGGCGCGCTCGTCACGCAGGCCTAGTGGGTGCACCGCGCATTCCGCGTCCTCGGCGGGCAGCAGGTCGCTCATCGCCGCGATGATCCGGCGGCCGTGGTCCAGAACGGGCGAACTCATCCGCGGACTCTGTCCACCAGCGCCACCCTCGTCACGACCAGGCCGCCGGCCGGCAGATCCGCACCGCCGAGCGGCACGGCCACCGCGTCGGCGCCGGTCTGCGCCAGCCGGTCCAGGACGGCTTGCCAGGTGCCGTGGGCGTCGAGCCGCGCCGGCACCTCGCCGTCGACGACGAGGGTGTCGGCGTCGAAGTCGGTGAGGATCGGGTCGTCGCCGGTCATCGACGCCGCCTCGGCCTGCTGTCGTAGCTGCACCTGCCCGACCAGGTCGCACAAGGCACGGACGGCCGTGTCTCGCCAGGACGGCGCGGTCGCGAGTGTCCACAGTCTCCCGTCGCCGTGCGCCTGCGTGCAGCGGGCAAGCAACGTGTACGCACCGCCGGGCGTCGCCGAGCCGAGGTCGAGCAGCTGCACCGCGACGTCCAGGTTGGCCGCGGACTTCACGAGGAAGCGCAGCTCAGCATCGTCGCCGAGGGTGTCCAGCGGTACGAGCAGCGGCGCCGTGCCGGCGATGGCGTTCTGCAGCGCGGTGAACGCGAGCGCCGAGGCGAGCGCATCCCGGATCGCGGCGGCGGCGGTGAACCCGGCTCCAGCTCCGGCCCGGCTGGGTTCGACGTGACGATCGGCATTGGCCGAGCCGAACGGCTCCACGAGCGCGCGCGGCACCTCGACGGCGGTTCCGTCCACCAGCGAACGGCCGGTGACGGGGGTCGCGTCAGATCGCGTGGTCAATCGATCGGCGTAGGCGACCGCGGCCGCGGCCAGCGCCCGAGTCCGCGCGCCGACGAGGTGATGAACGTCGAATGCGCTGACCATCCGCGGCGTACCGGCCGGGTCGGTGAACCGGACTGTGCCGATCTTGACCGGTGTCTGCTCCCACTCCTCGTCCTGATAGCGCTGGAACACCCCAGCCGAGGGTTGCAGCAGACCGTCGCGAGCCGACAACTCGGCGGCCTGTGCATCGACGTCCTGATCCGCCGGAGCCACGTCGAGGGGCACGGGCGTGAGCTGCGGCGGTTCGTGGATGCAGTACACGCAGGCGGGATGCGGCAGCAGTCGTTCGCTGACCACGTCGAGGGACTCCAGTTCCTGGATGATCACCTTGCCGTCGGTCTCGGCGGGCAACGCGCCGGTGAGCAGCCGGAACGCCTCGAACGCCAGCAGGTTGCCGATCATCGCCGCCGGCGGCCCCTGCGGGCCCGTGATGGCCGGCGACGTCGCCGGCACGGCGATGCCACGCCAGATCTCGGCCGCCGCCGTGCCGGAGTCGTTGCTCGTCAACCGGAGCATCGCGCAGTACCAGCATCCGGTGCGGCCGGCGCCGCACGCCGGGCCGATGATCGCCCGCGAACCGAACATCCACATGGGCACGACCGTGCGGCCCGCCGGGATTCCGGCCGACAACAGGGCGTGCGCACGGCGCGCGGAGCCGTCGTCGGCGAGGAGGACGACGTCGATGCCCTCGAGGTCGGCCCAGGTGGGCTCACCGTCCGCGGGGTGGATGCCGACCACGGCTGCCGGTACGCCGCCTGCGGACAGCTCGGCGGCCTCGGCCTCGGCTGCGCCGTCGCTGTCACCGACGAGGGCGACCCGGGCCATGCCGTTGCGGATCAGGCTCAGCGCACAGGTGCTCGCGACCGGGCCGCTGCCGATGACCGCTGCCGTGCTGTCGCGGAAGGCGGCGAATCGCCGCGGTGCACCGCTGGCGTAGTGGTCGAGGTAGCCGAGCTGGCTGGCGAACTGTTTGGCCACCGCGGCGCCGAGCAACTCGGCGGGGTCCACCTCATCGGCTGGGACGTCGCGCGCGAAGTCCCGCTGCAGCAGCGCGCCGACCAGCTCGCCGACCATGGCACGCTGCGGGTCCGGCAGCTTCGCGCAGATCTCCGCGACGGTTCGGCGCCCGTCGAGCAGCGGGACGATCAGCGTGGCGAGTCGGTATCCACTGGCAGCGCTGATTTTGAAGCCGCCTGATGAGTTGTGGAACAGTACGCCGTCGTAGGCGGCGGTGAACAGCACGTCCCGGCGGATCCGTGGCCGGGTGGCGGCGACCGAGTCAAACGCGTTCCTCATCAGAGCTCCGTTCCGGCGGCCGAAGGGTGGTCGTGACGCCGGTCGGCCGCCTTCCGTCCAGCGCGCCACGCGAGTAGAGGCGCAACAGATCACGCATCCGGTATTGACCGGCGTACGCGTCGAGCAGGCTTGCGTCGGCGAGCTGGTCGAGGATCGCCTCGGCGGCGTCCGGGGTGATCGCCAGTCGCTCGGCCACCGTGCGCGGGTCGAGCCGGTCCAGCTCGTGCAGCCGCAGCACGGCGTCGGCCAACGGTGGTGGCAGCCGGTTCACCGCGGTTTCCAGGCGGCCGTGCAGCGCCATGTCCGGGTCGCCCGGCAGGGTCAGCCGGCTGATCGGGTTCTCGCGTACCCAGGCGACGAACTCGGCGATGCCGGTGTCCCTGGTCATCAGCCGCGCGGCGGCGACACGCAACGCCAGCGGTAGATGGCCGCACAGCTCGGCCAGCGCCGCGACCGCGGCCGGCTCCGCATCGGCGCGTTCTCCCCCGATGAGCGTGGCCAGCAACGCCACGGACTCGGCCGGGCTGAGACCGCCGACGCGTTCGATCCGCCCGCCGAACCTGGCGACCACCCCGGCCAGGCTGAACTGGCTGGTGAGCAGGACCGCGTCGCCGGGCGCCCAGAGGTGCGCACCGGCCAGGACCTGCGGCACGTCGTCCACGTCGTCGAGGATCAACAGGCCGCGTCGCGTCGTGGCGCCGCGTGGCCAGCGCGCGAGCCGGTCGGCCAGTCTGGCCGCGTCCAACGGCGTCGCGTCGGCGCCGCGCATGGGCACCAGCAGCTGCCCCGCCGGGAACTCGTCGTCCATCCCACCGGCGACCCGCCGGGCCAACGCGGTCTTGCCGACCCCGGGCAGCCCGGTCAGCACCACGACGCCGGCACCGTCGCGCAGGTACGCGCTGACGCTGTCGACGATGCCCGCACGACCGACGAAACCTTGCGGCGAGTCGACCCGCGGGCTTCGATCGGCCGGTGCCGCGTCGGCGCCAACGGTCTTGTCGAGGTCACCACGTTCCTCGCCGTTGAGGATGCTGAGTTCCAGCCGGCGTAACCGCGGCCCCAAATCCACGCCGAGTTCCTCGGCGAGGAACCGCTTCACTCTCCGGTGCTCGGCCAGCGCCTCGGGCTGGCGACCGGTCCGGTAGAGCGCCTCGATGAGCAGTTCGGCCAGTCGTTCATTACCCGGATAGGCTCGGGTCGCCTCCCACAGCTGCACCAGCGCCGACGGTGCCAGGCCGAGCTGGATCTTCAGCTCGCAAAGCCGTTCGAGAACCCGCAGCCGCTCCTCGTTGAGCCGGGGCACCGCGTCGCGATGCAGGCTCGCTGACGGCACGTTGGCCAGCAACGGGCCACGCCAGAGGGCCAGGGCTCCCTCCAACAGCACCAGCTGCCGGTCGGACTGCGGCTCGGCCTGCGCGGCCGACGCCATCTCCCGGAATCGGACCAGGTCCAGGGTTTCCTCGGTCGCGCAGAACCGGTAGCCACCGGGCACGGTCTCGATGGCCGACGCGATGATCGCGTGCCGGACGAACAGCTGGCGCAGCCGCATCGCGCAGGTCTGGAGTGCGGACTTGGCCGCAGCCGGCTGGTCGTCTCCCCAGATCGCCTCCTGAAGCGCGGGCACCGGGACGATCTCGTTGGGCCGCAGCAGCAGGGCCGCGAGCATGCTGGCGACTCGAGAGGGCGGCAACACCACCGAGTCCGGTCCATGGGCAAGCGCCAGCGGTCCCAGCACCCGGAAGATCATCGATGGCCGCCGCGCGGGCCGAAGCCTCGGCAATTCAGCGAAATTGGATTCCTCCAACGCCCCGAATAGGCGTTGGAGATCCCCGTGAATCGTCTTTCCACGGTCCGCCGACTGGACAGTGCACCGCGCTGGCACAACCATGCGGCCACTGTCACCACCGCGCTCTTCGGTCGTGCCGCGACGCCGCAGTCAAGGCGCTTCGGCCCAGGCCAGACCCAGCACAGCAACGGACGCAGATACCCGTCGGCATCGTCTTGCCATAGCGCTCGACAGGAGGCGAACAGGTCTTGTCCACACTCGCGACGCCGTTTCCGGGTAGCTTCCACAGCCGCACGAGAAAGGCGTCGCTGTTGCGGGCCGCCTCACGCACAGTGATCGAGCTATTCATGTTTTTCATACTCTTAACAACGTGATCAACGGTCAAGTACGCAGAACCGTCTACCCGCTCACCGCGTCCGCTCGCCCGGTTCGCCAGAGCGGTGGCCGCCGCCGGAGCCACCGGCGGGGCCACCGCGTACCGTGCTGAATCAGCCGCAGCAGGACGTCGAGGACTGGCTGCTCGTGCTCGAGGTGGTGCTGCTGCAGCACGAGGTGGTCGCCGAACACGACGTCGAGGCGAGCACCGCCTCCGTCACATCGGTGTAGTCCGAGATCGCGAACGTCTCCGACTCCAGCGCCAGAATCTCCTGCGCGATGGCGTCGAGGTCCGTCTGACCGCTCATGGCGTACTCCTTGAGGTAGCTGGACGGTTGGTGCGAGCTCAGGTCAGCCGCAGCAGGAGGTGGACGAGGCCGAGCTGGTGCTCGAGGTGGTGCTGCTGCAGCACGAGGTGGTCGCCGAACACGACGTCGAGGCGAGCACCGCCTCCGTGACATCGGTGTAGTCCGAGATCGCGAACGTCTCCGACTCCAGCGCCAGAATCTCCTGCGCGATGGCGTCGAGGTCCGTCTGACCGTTCATGGCGTACTCCTTGTGTCATTCCGCCTTATCGGGGGGAGCCCAGGATTTCCAGGCGTCCTCAGTTCACCCGCAGGCCGTCACGAACCGGCCTCACTGCGGCGACACCCGATGTCAGCGATCTGTGAGCGCGGCCTGCCAGACTGCGCCCATGCAGGATGTCGTGCAGTCCGCGCCGGCCGTGCCCGCCGAAACGCTGCGCGAGGCGCTCGAGCTGTACCGGCAGCTGCACGCCAATCCCGAACTGTCGGGCGCGGAGGAGCGCACCGCCGCGGCCTTCGCCGACGGGCTGCGGCACGCGGGCTTCGCCGTGACCACCGGCGTCGGCGGGCATGGCGTCGTCGGCCGGCTCACCAACGGCGACGGCCCGACGGTGTTGCTCCGCGCCGAACTCGACGCGCTTGCCGTAGCCGAGCAGACGGGGCTGCCCTATGCCAGCACTGCCGTCGCCCCCGGCCCTCGGGGCGACGCGGTCCCGGTGATGCACGCGTGCGGCCATGACCTACACCTGGCGTGCCTGGCAGGAGCCGCCCGCGTACTGTCCGACGACCGGGACGGGTGGCGCGGCACGGTGCTGGCGGTCGGCCAGCCAGCCGAGGAGACGCTGCACGGCGCGACGGCCATGCTCGACGACGGGCTGTACACCCGGTGGGGCCGTCCCGACGTCGCCCTCGCCCAGCACTGCGCGCCGCTGCCGGCCGGCATGGTGGCCCACGGCCCATTGATGACGGCGAGTTCCATCACCTTGGAGATCACGATCTCCGGCCGAGGTGGTCACACCGCCACCCCGCGCCATTGCGACGACCCCGTCGTCACCGCCGCGCTGATCGTGATGCAGCTGCAGACCGTCCGCGCACAGCACACCGACCCCACCGAACCCGCCGGGCTCACCGTCGGACAGCTGACGGCCGGCACCAGCCCCAACGTCATCGCGCACAGCGCCACCCTCGGAGTCACCATGCGGGCGTATTCGCCGGCGGCCCTGACCCGCATGCGCGAAGCGGTCGAGCGGATCACCCGCGCCGCCTGCGCGGCCGCCGAGTCCCCCAGCGAACCCCGCATACGCGTCGTCGCCCAGTCCCCGTCCAACACGCCCGACCCCGCGGTCACCACCCGCCTGCGCGACGCGCACCGGCAGACGTTCGGCAGCGCGCGCGTGGCCGACTGGCCGCCGTCATTGGCCACCGAGGACTTCCCGCACTACACCTCCGAGGGAGTCCCGACGGGGTATTGGATGCTCGGCGTGATCGGGCCGACCCAATGGCGCTCCGTCCCAGGGGATCCCGCCACCCGGATCGCCCGCCTACCAGGCAACCACTCGCCGCAGTTCGCGCCCTACGCCGCGCTCGCCCTGCCCACTGGAATCCAAGCGCTGACCGCGGCGACGCACGCCTGGCTACGCCGCTCCGACGCGACCCGCTGAACGCGGCGATCTGCCTATCGGTACGCCCTGCGGCGCGTCCGTCGGGCCGCACCGTCCATTTCCCCGTTTCCGCTGGTCAGGGCGGCCATGTCTCGTAATCTCCAGACGAGGGGATCGACGGGAGGGTTCACCATGGCTGATCTCAGCGGCAAGACCGTGATCATCACCGGTGCGGCACGTGGGCTGGGCGCCGAGGCGGCCCGCCAGGCGGTGGCGGCGGGTGCGAACGTGGTGATCACCGACGTCCTCGACGACGACGGCGAGAAGACCGCCGAGCAGCTGGGACCGCAGGCACGTTACCTGCGGCTGGACGTCACGGACGAGGCTGCCTGGCCGACGGTCGTCGCCGCCGCGAAGCAGGCGTACGGAGGCGTGGACGGCCTGGTGAACAACGCCGGGGTGTCGACCGGGATGCCGTTCGACACCGAGCCCGCCGACCACTTCCGCAAGGTCATCGACATCAACCTCGTCGGCACCTGGCTGGGCATGCAGGCGGTCATCCCCGAGCTGAAAGCCGGCGGTGGCGGGTCGATCGTCAACATCTCCTCCGCCGCCGGGCTCATGGGCCTGGCGTTCACCGGCAGCTATGGCGCGTCGAAGTGGGCCGTACGCGGCATGACGAAGGTCGCCGCGGTCGAACTGGGCACCGCCCACATCCGCTGCAACACCGTGCACCCGGGCATGACCTACACCCCGATGACCTCCGAGACGGGGATCAAGCAGGGCGAGGGCAATTACCCGAACACGCCGATGGGCCGCGTCGGCGAACCGCCGGAGATCGCCGCCGCTGTGGTGTTCCTGCTGTCCGACGACGCCGCGTACATCACCGGCGCCGAGCTGGCCGTCGACGGCGGCTGGACAGCCGGGCCGACCATCAAGTACGTGATGGGCCAGTAACTCCTAGCTCACCGCCGATAGCGCCAGGCGACCTCGAAGTCCAGGAACGCGTCCCACCGGTTCGGCCCGTCGGTGCTCAGGCATAGCGCCGGAAGCTGGGTCCGATAGCAGGCCACCGCGCGCTGCTTGCGGTCGCGCTGGGCGTCGGTCAGCGCGACGGCGTGCCGCGTCAGTCGCGACGGGTCCAAGCCACAGGCTTCCAGCTCGCGTTCCAGCCACCATTCGACGTCCACGTACTGCGGCTCCGGTCGCCCCGTCACCCAGGTCGGCCAACCGAAGGTCACCGCTCGCGGGATGTCTGCGTACAAGTAGACGTCGGCGTCGTGCGTGGCCGCCGCGATCGCCGCGTCCCGGACCGAGGCGTGGTCGACGGCCGAGCCCAGCGCGGCCGGCGCCCAGATCTCCCCCACTCCGTCGCAGTATCCGCGCAGCCGCTCCACCAGACGATCGTGGTCGGGTGGCCCGCCGCGGTACTGCTGGTCCAGTTCGTCCAGGCGCACCACGTCGCAGCCCAGCAGCGCCATGCCCGCCTCGTCCTCCGCGAGCCGCTCGGCGTGCCGCGCCGCGGACGATTCCGCGCGAGTGAACCGGTCGTAGTCGGTGAGCCCGATGTGCGGCGGCGGGTCGCCGGCGTAGACGGTGACCACCTGCGTTCCCGATGTCATCGCCCGCGACGCCGCGGAGAAGGCCGCGTCGTCGAGATGCGGCGAGACGAGGATGGCGGACGGCGTGCTCATCGCACGACCGTTCCACCGGCGATGACGGTCCGGTCGACGGGACGCTGCGTCACCGCTTCGACGAGGCTCTCGGCCGGGATGAGCAGCAGGTTCGCCCGGCATCCCGGCTCCAGGCCATAGCCGGGCAGGCCGAGGACGCGGGCTCCGCCTTCGGTCGCGATGCGCGCCGTACGCTCGATGTCGTCGTCCTGCCGGTAGCCGGAGGCGACGGCGAGCGCGAGCGCCTTGTCGAGCAGATCGCCGGTGCCGTAGGGGCTCCACAGATCGCGTACGCCGTCATGACCGAGCCCGACGCGTACGCCCGCCGCGGCCAGCCGGGCCAACGGCAGCTGCGGCGTCGTGCCCGGAACCGTTGTGGTGAGCGCGATGTCGGCCGCCGCCAGCAGCTCGATCAGGGCGCTCTGGCGTACGTCGTCGACGGTGCTCAACGCGTAACAGTGGGCGATGGTGACCTTGCCCCGCAGACCGAGCGCCTCGGTACGCTCGGCGATCCGTTCGATCTGCCAGGCCCCGAGCGTCCCCCGGTCGTGCAGATGGATGTCGAGTCCCACGTGCTTGTCCGCCGCGATGCCGAAGATGGTGTCCAGGTGCCGAATCGGGTCGCCGTCGAACCCGGCCGGGTCGAGGCCCCCGATCAGCTGCGCGCCCGCGTCGATCGCGGCGGCCATGAGTTCCGCGGTCCCGGCGCGGGTCAGCAATCCGCTCTGCGGGAACGCGACGACCTCGACCGTGACGCGTCCGGCCCGCTCGGCCGCCGCCGCCAGTACGCCGGTCACCGAGTCCAGGCCGATCTGCGGGTCCACGTCGACGTGGCTGCGCACGTGCAGCACGCCCCGGTCGATGTGCCGATCGAGCAAGGCGCCGACCCGTTCGCGGACCGGGCCGAGGTCGCCTCGGTGGGCGCGCTCGTTGTCGATCAGGGAGGCGAGGCTGGGTCCGGCCGAGTGCGGGCGATACGGCGTACCCCACGAGGTCTTGTCCAGGTGCGCGTGCGCGTCGACCAGGCCCGGCAGCGCGATCCGGCCGCCGCCCGGCACCACCTCGGCGTCCGGGCTCGGCGCGGTCGCCACGAACACGCCGTCGACGACATGAAGGTCGGTGGCCGGTCCGCCCCACGGCCGGACATCGGTGATCCTGAGCGACGTCATCCCAAGATCATAAGGGCCCGACGTTGTCCGCAGGAGCGGGTCAGCTGATCGGGTCGCGTGCGCCGCGGCGGACGAACAGCACCAGCCCGACGAGGAACACCAGGCCGGCGCATACGGCCCCACCCAGATCATGGCTCGGCCGGCTGGGCCACAGCCACGGCGTGGTCACCGCCGGGCCATGCCACTGGGTGTAGAGCCCGTAGACGCCGAGGATCAGGTAGACGACGGGCCCGGTCCATGCGAGCGCTCCGCCGAGGACGACGCCGCACAGCAAGCCGATGCCGATGAGCCCGACGACGTTACGCACCATCGCCAGAACCCCACCGGCCAGCTCCATCCCGGCCGCGGTGGCAGCCAACGCGACGACCGCGGCCACCGTCAGCAGGCAGACGGTGCCCAGCCGCAGCCACACCAGCGCCCGGCCGGTGACTCGTTCGGGCTCGCCGAACGGGCCGGCCAGGGTCACCACCACCGCGGCGGCGCAGCCGGCTTCGACGATGAGCGGCATCTGCAGCGCGCCGTAGGTGTTCCAGCTCGCGTACAGGGCCACCCGCAGTCCGATCGCGCAGGCGGCCACCGCCGCGAGTGCCACGGGTACGCGACGGCTGGCGGCGTGCAGCCGAGCCAGCCTCACCCACGCATCCGGTCGCACTGCCACCGGCTGTGCGGTCCGAGTGTGGACGGTCATGGCAGCTGCTCCAGGTCGAGCGATCCGGCTCGCAACGCCGCGATGTTCGCGACCAGCCAGGCGTGCCGGGCGTCCGGGGTCAGGGCGGCGAACCGCTGGGCTGCCTGCGCCGCCGGGTTGCCCGGCTCCGCAGCGGCCGTCCCGGCGTACGCGTCGATGACAGCCTGCTGAGCGCGGGTGGGCACGTCGCCGTCGGTGACCACCCGGGACACGATGGCGCGCACGGTCTGCGTACGCAACGCCGCAAGCAGTTCGTCGTTCGTCATCGACGGACCGGGGACCTGGTTCGGCAGGAGTAGCCACAGCACGGGCGGGTCACCGCTCATCTGCGGATCGGCCGCGCGCACGGTGAACCCGTTGCCGATGCCCTGGCGGTAGACCACCGTCGCCTGCCCGATGCGAGACGGCGCGCCCGGCACACCGGCCAGGTCCCGAAGCACGGGTCCCAGCGCGGCGGTCACAGCGGGCAGGGCGGCGGCGTACGCCGGGTGAAGACAGACCGGGATCTCCGATGCGCTGCACACCGGCGTGTACGCCACGGGCCGGTCGTCGGCGCTGTCGTGCACGGCGGCGATGGCGAGCATGCCGTGGGCGTCGAGCCGGGCCGTGCCCGCCAGGGCGACGGCGACCGTGCCGGCAAGCAGCCCGCCGGCGGTGAGAGCGGCGGCGACCCGGCGTTGCCGGCGGCTGCCCGATGCGGCCACCCCGAGCGTGCCCAGCAGCATCACGGCTACGCCCACGAGGAACACGAGCTGCACCCGCGCCAGGTCGGGCAGGTACGGATAGAACGTGGCCAGATCCGGGTTCGGGCCCATGTTCCACAATCCCGGGACCAGCGGCGAGATCTGCCACGGAGAGTGGTCGCCGTGGATGAAGTTGGCGCTGATCTCCAGCGCCAGGAAGGCGGTGACGGCCGCGAGCGGCGCGGTGAACCGGCCGGGCACCAGTGCCCCGGCGGCGAAGCCGATCGCGGTGAACGCCGGCAGCGACGCCGCTCCCACGGCGGCGGGCCACCACAGCGGCCCGCCCCAGGCGGCATGGCGTCCGATGTCGACATACAAGACCGCCACGCAGACGGCGTACGCCGCGACGGCCCAGCCGGTCGTGGCCGCCCACGCCACGCATTGGCGTGCCCAGCGGGACCGGGCCGTGGTCGACAGCAGATCGGTCAAGCCGTGCCGGGCCTCGCGGCCACCGACCCACGCGGCCACGCCGACCACGACCGGCACGAAGATCGAGACGGTGGCGGTCTGCATGTCCATGACCCGCAGACTCCACAGTGGTGGCAGCGCCTGGCTCCGGCGATAGACGACGAGCCAGAACAGCACCGCCACGGCGGGCGACATCCACAGCATCGCGTTCCGGCGCAGTTCCAGTCGGACCAGCCGGCCACCGCTGAACGTCGTGGATCGGGTGCGGGCGTCGGCGGTCATGACCGGGCCTGCGACAGAACGGTGGTGTATCCACGCTCCAGCGGGGCGTCACCGACGGCGCCGTCACCATCACCCCGGCGGATCAGCTCCTCCGGCGTCCCCGAGAAGACGATCTTCCCTTGATCCATGAGCCCGACCTGCGAACACGCAGCGCCGACGTCTTCGACCAGATGAGTGCTGACGACGACGGTCGCGGTCTGGCCCAGGTCCCGCAGGAGCGCCCGGAACGCCACCCGCTGCTCGGGATCCAGACCCGCGGTGGGCTCGTCGAGCAGAAGCAGCTGCGGATCGTTGACGATGGCTTGGGCGACACCGACACGGCGCAGCATCCCGCCGGACAACGTTCGCAGTCGCGCTTTTGCCCGGTCCCCCAGGCCGACGCGCTCGACGGCGGCGGCCACGGCACGCGGCACCCGCGCGGGAGGTATCTCCTTGAGCAACGCGAAGTACTCGACGAAGTCCACGACAGTGAACCGTGGGTAATAGCCGAGGTGCTGCGGCAGATAACCCAGCCGCTGGCGGATGTGACGGCGTTGGCGGTGGTCGGCCGGATCGCTGTCGAGCAGGCGCAATACGCCAGAGGACGGCGGCAATGCGGTGGCCAGCATCCGCAGCAGCGAGGTCTTGCCCGCACCGTTCGGGCCGAGCAGCCCGTACACCCCTGGGCCGACCGACAGGGTGACACCGCTGACGGCTTGCGTACGGCCCAGCCGCCGCGTCAGATCGGTCGCTTCGACGTTCATCCCACTCTCCCCTGTGCCCGGGTCGCGTAGCCGATCGCCGCGACGCAGCCGACCACCACGATCAGATACGGAACAGTCAGCGCGGACTCGGTGACCGCCGCCGCGATCCGGCCGCTGCTCATCCGCTGTGCCGCGATGGCGACGAACCACCCGGTCATCCCGGCCGCCAGCCCCGCGGCGGCCGAGCGGGCCAGCGTCGCCGTGGCCAGAGCCACGGCGCACACCGCCGTCATCGGCAACAGCCAGCCGAAGGTCACCACGGCGGCCGCGCCGGAGGCGGCGGATGCCACCAGTCCCAGGACCGCGTTGACACCGAACACCGCCGACGCCCGCGCCAGCAGGATCATCCGGTCGCTGACGGCCACGGTCCGGATCAACTCCCACGCGGGATCGGCTCCCGGACCATATGTGTACGCGATCCCGGCAGCCGCGACAGCGGGCGCGCACAACGCCGCATACGGCGTACCGGTCTCGCGGGCGGCGAACGCCCCGACGGCCAGCACGATCGCCGTGGCGATGAGCCATCCGGGCAGCAGTGACGGCGTGGCCAGCAGCGCCCGGGCCAGTCCCGGCGAGCGCAGCAGTCTCGCCAGACCGAGTTCGGCACGTCCACGGCGGCGACGCCAGACCTCCCCGGCGACCGAGATCCAGACCCGATCGAGATCGACGTCGTCCACCCCGCCAGGCGGGTTCGGTGTGTCCATCACAGCCCTCCCTCGGGCAACGGCCCTTCACGTCGCACCGCGGCCCGGATCATCCGGCGGGCTTGATGCGCACGGCTTTTCACCGTGCCGGCCGGCACCCCGGTGAGTTCGGCGACCTCGGCCACGCTGCGGTCCTCGACATACATCAGCCGCCACGTCTCACGGTGCGGGCTCCCGGCTGGGCCGAGGGCGTCCAGGACATCGATCAGCTGCGCGTTGGTCACCGCCAACTCCGCCGGATCGTCGGCGGGTGCGACGTCATCGGGCAGGGCATCGATCGGCAGTGTGTCGGCCCGGCCGCGCCGCCGAAGCCACAATGCGGCCTGGCGGCGGCCGATCCCCCAGATCCAGCCGCCGACGCCGTCGCCCCGATAGGCGCCGGCGCCACGCCACACCGCCAGGAACGTCTCCTGGAGGACGTCCTCGACGTCGGCGGCCGGCAGCACGGCACGCAGCCGGGCGGCCAGCCATGGCGCGTGCCGCGCGAACAACTGCCGCAGCGCCACATCGTCGCCGCGCGCCGTCGCTGTGATCAGCTCGTCGTCGTCCATCACTTTCTCTGTTGCGCCGGCGGCGTCCTCCGGTTCAGTCTCCGGCAGACTTTCTCCCTCCGCCGGGCAACGGGATGGTGCGACGCCCGGCCGAGTTCGAGAGCGGATATGTCACGGGCGTCGTTGTGCCGTGGCGACCAGGGCGGCGGCTTCGGCGTAGCCGCCTACCAGCGCACGGCTGTCGTCAGCACGCCAGGCGAGGGCGAGGTTACATGGGGAGATTCCCGTGACCGGGCGGACGACCACGCCGCCACGGGTCAGCAGCGGAGCGTTGCCTTCGGCGATCAGGCACACGCCGCGCCCGTCGACGAGCGCTTCATAGGTCTCGTCCGGGCTGCCGATCACCGCGCCGATGTTCGCCGGGCGGCCGTCCCGGGCGTCCTGGGCCAGCCAGTACTCCCGGAGCGGACCGGCGGATTCCGGCAGTGCCAGGAACGGTTCGTCGATCAGATCCGCGAATGCGACCGTGTCCTGGGACGCCAGTCGATGGTGCTGCGGGAGTGCGACACGGCGTGGCTCGGAGGCCATGACGATCCAACGGAAGCGGCGGTCGTCGGGTAGTGGCAACCAGACGAACGCCACGTCGGTCGAGCCGTCCGCCAAGCCCGCCGTCGAATCGTGCCAGCCGACTTGGCGCAGCTCCACCTTGGCTGCGGGGAACTCGGCGGTGAACCGGGACCGCACGGCGGGCAGCATGCCGTCGCGGCCGGGACTGGTGCTCATGCCGACCGTCAGCTGGTTCTGCTCGGCAGCGGTGATCTCCGCCAGCTCGGCCAGACCCGCCGCCCAGGAGTCCAGTACGCGGCGCGCGTGCGGCAACAGCGCCGCGCCCGCGTCGGTGAGCCGCACCGCACGCCGATCACGCTCGAACAGCGCAGCGCCCAATGTCTTCTCCAGCAGCCGAACCTGCTTGCTGAGCGCCGGCTGCGAGACGAACAGCCGCTCGGCCGCCCGGGTGAAGTGAAGTTCCTCGGCCACGGCCACGAAGTACCGCAGGTCGCGACCATGAACATCGGTAACCCTCATAACCAATGGTTATCACAACGGGTCTTGGACGCGTCCGCACCGAGGGCAGCAGGCTGTACCCATCCCGAGGAGCAAGCACGCGATTCAAGGAGCAGAAGTGAACAAGGTCTGGTTGATCACCGGCGCGAACAGCGGGTTCGGCCGAGCGTTCACCGAGGCGGCGGTGGCCGCCGGTGACGTGGTGGTGGCCGCGGCACGGCGGCCGGAGACGATGGCCGACCTCGTCGACGCGTATTCGGGTCAGGTGCAGGCGGTCCGGCTCGACGTCACCGACCTCGCCGCGGCCCACGCGGTGGTGGACGAGGTGATCGCGCAGCACGGTCGGATCGATGTGCTGGTCAACAACGCCGGCCGCACCCATGTGGGCGCGGTCGAGGAGACCACCGACAAGGAGCTGCGCGACCTTTTCGACGTGCACTTCTTCGGTCCCGCCCAGCTGATCCGGTCGGTGCTGCCGCATATGCGCGCCCGTCGCTCGGGTGCGATCGTCCAGCTCAGCAGCATGGGCGGGCAGATGTCGTTCGCCGGATTCTCCGCCTACAGCGCGACCAAGTTCGCCTTGGAAGGCTTGTCCGAGGCACTGGCCGACGAGGTCAGGTCACTGGGGATCAAGGTGCTCGTCGTGGAACCCGGCGCCTTCCGTACCAGCCTGTTCGGCAACGCCTCGACCAGCGGCCGGATCGCCGACTACGACGCCACCGTCGAGGCAACCAGGTCCATGGTCGCCGGCGGTGACGGCGGGCAGCCCGGCGACCCGGCCAAGGCGGCCGCGGCGGTGCTGGCGGCGTTGGCTGCCGAGGACACACCACTGCGGCTGCCGCTGGGCAGCGACGCGGTCGATGCGGTGCTCCAGCACGCGGAGGCGGTGCTATCCGAGGTCAAGGCGTGGGAGCAGACTGCGCGAGCCACGACATTCGACGACTGAACGACGCTGGTCCAGCCCGGGGCGTCGTCCCTCGAAATCGCAGCAGCCACCTCGAGATCTCCCTCGGGTGGCTTCTGCGTTCGCGGCGACGGCCCCGTCGCACTGGCCATTGTGGACTCGCATAGGATCTTGCGGTCCCCGCTTCGACCTGTGGCGGCAGGAGCCTTCGTGTGGCTTTCGGGGCCGGCAGCTACTCGTCTTGGTGGAGGTTCGTCTTCATGGTTTCCGCTCCCCGCCGCTGCGGCCTGGTGCTCGTCGGCGCCGCGATGACGCTGGGCCTGGCCGCGTGCAAGCCGGCCGCCTCGGCATCGGAACCAGGCCCGTCGACGACGGTCACGCCGGATTCGTCGCCGTCTCCGGTCGCTCCGGATCCGACGCCGTCAACAACGCCGTCTGGTCGGCCCACGACCCGCCCCACGTCGAGCACGAAGCCTTCCGCGATTTCCACGAGTCCTCGTGCGTCGTCGACGACCCAGCGCGCCGACACCACGCGACCGGTGATCGTCGGCCCGGTCACCGCGGACCCGAAATATCTCTTGGACCAGAAGTGCGGTGACTGGGCCGTGTCCTCGTTCTCGGTGAAGGTCACCGATGCGACCGATGCGCCGTCGAAGCTGAAGGTGACCCTCACCTGGCTCGGCGAGGACGGCGGCACCGGAGTGCTGGCGATGAGTTACAGCAAGACGTCCGGCCTGTTCGAGGCGTCGGTGCCGGGTGTGCCGGTGATTCCCCACGGGTATGTGACCTTCACGGTCAAGGCCTCGGATGCCGCCGGCAATCGGGCGACGCCGTTGGCCGGGCCGAAGGTCTTCTCCTATTCGACCGGAACCTGCAATTAGAAAAGATCTAGCTGATCGGCGTGACGCTCAACTGGTCAGCCGCCCCCAGCAGGGTGGCCGCGAACTCGTCCGGCGGCATCCTTGCGACGAAGACTTTGCCCAGGTCTTCGGGATTGGGATGCTCGGCTCGCCAGAACGCGAAGACGATCACCAGTTCGTCGTCGTCGAGGTAGGCGTAGCTGGACACGTTGTCGAGCGTCTCGCTCCACTGCATGAACCAATACTGTTCGCGGAAGTCCGTCTCGTCCGCCTGCAGCAGCCGGAAAGTCTCCTCCGGCGAGCGCTCCGGGAAGGGGCAGGGCCGGATCAGGCGCTGGCGTACCTGCATAGCGGCACCGCGCATGTAGTGACAAAACGACGGCACGAACGCTTCGTTGTCATCCGTCGTGAGCCAGGTGTCCGCCGCCCACAGGTCGACGACGCGCATGGCGGGGCCGGTGGCCTCACCAATCTCCACAGCGAATGTGGTCCTGTTGCCGAATCGTCTCATCAGAGCGGCAGGCTAGCAGCCAGCCGACACCGACGCAGCTGCCCGCGGTCTGGGATTCACCGAGCGCGCACGGCGGGGTCTACAGCTCGACCGTGGCCCCAGACACGACGAACTCTCGGATGACGACCAGAATCCGCGTAAGGAAGGCTTCGAAGTCGTCGGCGATCATCCGTGGGTCGCCCAGCCCGCCGGTGTAGACACCGACATCCACCCGGCCCGCCGGCAGGTGGTAGATCACGCCACGGTGCCGGGCCAGACAGAAGAACCCGCCCCCGCCGTCCGATCCGAACGTCGCGACCTCGCCGATCGACTCGACATCGACCCGAGTGGGCAGGCCCCAGTCGGCAGCGACCGGAAGCCGGTCCGCCGGACGGATGAAGTAGCCGTTGTTGATGTCCGGCAGCGACACCTCGCCGACTTCCGCGTAGAAGCCGGCGGGAACGCGGTCACGTCCCCGCCGGTCGGCAACTCCTGATCGGCGTCACTGACGAAGTTGGACTCCTCGTCGAACGGGTAGCCGAAGCGCTGTTCGAACACCACCGCCAGCTGATCGAGGTGAGTTCTGAGGGCAGCCTTCCAGTCGGCCACACCGGTCACCTCCTGTCGCAGTAGCCAAACGCCATCATTGATTGCCAAATGTTCCCATGTCTCCCCATGCGCTAGTAATGGCACCGGAGGGCTTGTACGAGCGAGCCATCTGCTCGTCAAACAACACCAGGATAGAATCTGGATGATATGTCGGCCGCCCCTGCGCGTCGAGTTCTCCCAAGGCGATCACGACATTCGCTGAATGGCCAATCGTGAGCCGCATCGCCCATAAGCTCTCAGGGCAACCGCTCTCGCTTACCTGCCATCCCGCGTGCAGACTCGTTATCTGACCTCCGACGACTGCACGCCATGGGTCGGAGTCACCTGCCGGAATCGTGACTACACCCTCCTGAGGTGGACCCTCTTGCGCCGGATTAACGGCCAGCCCCTCAACTAGATCATCTCGCTCCCACGTCCACTCAACAAGGCCGGTGGAGAGGTCCATGAAGACATCTAGGTCCACCTCGTGAGCCGCACCTGAGGGTGCCGCAGCAAGGCCTCCGAACTCCGTCTGTTGATATCTGACGGCCTGAACCATGGCACCGATCATGCCCGCCGCCATGACGGAATGCTTGCTCGCATCTTCCTTCAAGATCAGCATGATCACCCCCGATATTCGAAGCTGCCAAAGTATTGGAAAGCGCCGTCGGGGTCGAAGACCGCGCCGACCCCATCGGGCCTGACTATTCGCGAACCTCCGGCAAAGCCGCCTCCCGTGACCGCCTCCTGGACACCTCGGGGATGGAAGCTGATGTCGTCCAGAAGCATTTGGCCCGCCCGATCGAGGTCATCCTTGTTGCTGCCCACTCGTGGAAGGAATCGCTTCGGAGACACCTGACCGGGGTTCAGCTGATGCTTATCGTATTCCAGGCCGGCTTGCGTCGTCTCCGCCTTACCATTCCTGCCTGGCCGCATGCCGCTGTTCGCCATATCGTTACGCGTGTTCAGGTCCGGCTCGCCACCGCCGCAGTTGTGGACGAGGACCGGCGTGGCCCCGGCGAGGACGTAATAGGTGTGGATGTCGTTGACCGTGAGGTCGCGCATGTCCGCCAGGCCGGTCCAGGTCTTGACCGCCACGACGATCTGAGTGGTACGCCCGGCGACGTCCCGCAGGCGATCCTGCGGCTTCAGGGCCGACGCGTCGACCCAGTCGTTGGCGGTCACGCTCCAGAACGGGTGGTGCTGCGTCGTGTGCACCGTCGACGTCTTGCCGGTCTTCGTGTCGCGTACGGTCACGTCGGCCAGATCTGTGTCGGCGTTCTTGTGCAGCTTCGTGACCGGCCTCGCCGTGGTCTGACCGGTGGCGGGATCGGTGGCGAGCACCTTGTCGCCGACCTTGACGTCCTTGATGGCCCGGGTCGACCCGTCTGCCATGAGCACCCGCGTATTCGGCTGGAAGCTGTGACAGCTCTTGCCGCCCCGGCCGCCGACCGTGCCGGTGACCGCTCCGATGCCGCCGGAGATCGCGACGCCGGTCCAGTTCACCCGGCCCGTCGTGACCACCTGGGAGGCGGTGTCGCTGACGGCCCCGACAGCGAACTCGCTGACCATCCGGCCGCCGACCTTGGTCGCGAAGCCGCCCATCGCGGCCGCGGCCTTGCCCGCCACGATCCCGCCGACACCGCCGGTGACGACCCCGATGCCGCCTTGGAGGGCGCCTTGTCCCAGTGAGCCGAGGGCGTCCTTGAAGCCGTGGACGTTACCTTGCGCGGCGTCCTTGCCGAGGTTGATCAACGCGGCTGCCCCGATGGCACAGGCGGCGGCTCCGACTCCGGCGGTCACCGCCGTGCAGGCCAGCCCGGCGGCCACGCCGGCGACGATCGCGCCGATCTGGATCAGGGTGTCCTTATGCTCCTTCACCCACTTCGCGGTTGCGTGATAGGCGTCCTTGACCTTGTTGACGGTGGCTTTGACGGTCTTGGTGACCTTGTGGACGACGCGTGAACCGGCCTGCTTGATCCGGTGGTAGGTGTTCTTCACCTTCTGTTTGACGTGGTTGATCGTCTTGGCCACCGAGTGCTTCACCCGGTGATAGGTCTTCTTGACCCGGTTGACGGCCTTCTTGTAGGTCTTCTTGGCGTAGTGGACCGCGCGGTGAACCGTGTGTTTGATCGCGCGTTTCACCTTGTGGACCGCCTTGCGGACGGTGTGCGCCGCCTTCTTGACGGTGTGGACGACCTTCTTGGCGACGCTGGTCGCCGCGTGCCAGTACGAGGAGGCGTAGGACGACGCGTAGGAGTAGGCGTAGCTGAAGGCCGACGAGGCGTAGCTGGTCACCGCGTGGACGACGTTCGAAACGGCCTTCTTCGCCGCCTTGATCGGGTTCCAGCCCCAGTGGCCGGTGGAGTCGGTGGTCTGGAGCGGGTTGCCGTCGCCGTACTGGTAGTGGTTGGCGTCGATGGAGTCCGGGACCG